>NZ_QSFR01000005.1:0-145663 GCF_003467925.1 Collinsella sp. AM43-1
GGCTGCTCGGCGTAGGAGAGGTTCACGCCGTAGCGCGAGCCGTCCCCGAGAAGGCGCTCGAAGTTGGGCAGGTCGGTCGGCGTGGAGATGACCAGGATGTCCCGGATGCCCGCCAGCATGAGGGTGGACAGCGGGTAGTAGATCATGGGCTTGTCGTAGACCGGCAGCAGCTGCTTGGAGGTCACGAGCGTGAGCGGGTACAGGCGCGTGCCGGACCCGCCGGCGAGGATGATGCCTTTCATAGCGCTATTACCTTCCGAGGAAAAGGTCTTCGTAGCTGTCGGTGATGAACCGCCACGAATACCGGTCGCGGATAACGGAGGTCGATGCCGTATCAAACTCCTCGATCGACTTCCAGTCCATCATGTCCGCGCGGTTAATAAGTTCAGCTAGGTCTCCGGACTCTTTGCTCCAATACAGGGCCGAGTCCTCAGCGACCTCGCGGTTGAAACCGACATCGAGAAGGAGGTTGAGGCGCGTGGACGCCAAGGCCTCCAGGAGGCTCGGGTTGGTCCCGCCGACCTCATGGCCGTGGAAGTAGCCGTATGCTTTCTCGCGAATCTTCTTCAGGAGCTCCTGGTCGTAGACGGTCCCGACGAATTTGATGCGTGGGTCGGACTTGAACTGCGTCTTACGCTCGAGCTCTGCGAGGAAGGAGTCGTCCACTCCCGTCACGAGCGCGAAATCCCTCTTGGATTCGGAAGCCATGAACTCCCGGATCATGGTCTCGTAGTTGTTCTCAGGCACGAAGCGTCCCACAACTAGGTAGTAGCCGAAGGGCTCGAGGCCCTTCTCGGAGAGCCATCCCGCGAACTTGGGGTCGTCGTCAGCGAGCGCGGATTGCCTGATGTCGGCCCCGTAGGCGATGAAGGTCGTCTCGGGGTGCAGGTCGGCATACTCCCCTCGGATGTACTTCTCGATGTTCTTGGAGTCGCACACCATCAGGTCGGCGTGCTTGACCATCCCGCGCTCCGAGACTTTCCAGTACCTGCGGACGGGCGCGCTCCACTTGGCGCGCTTCCACTCGTGGCCGTCGGGGTTCACGAAGACCTCGCCGCCAAGGGCGTGGATCTTGTTCACGTACCTGCCGAAGAACGGCCCGATGCGACAGGCCAGCACGTAGACGATGGGGTGCTGGACTCGATTCTCCTTGATGTAGGCGATGCACCACTTGAGGGCGTCGATGTCGTAGAAGATGGCCCTCGCGGCACCGACGGGCCTGCGCAGAACGTTGAAGCAGTGCGCCCCGTTGTGCTCGAACTCGCCGACCTCCTCGGCGGAGTCCACGGCGCATGCCACGTGGTACTTGATGTCGTGCGACACCTGATTCTCGGTAAGCTTCTCCACGAACGTCTCGTAGCCGCCGTAGTTAGCCGGAATCCCCTTGGATCCGATGATGAAAACATGCTGCATTAGTACGCATCGCTCCCGTTGAAGACCTCCAGAACCGTGAGGAGGACGATTTTGAGGTCCATAACGATTCCGCGTTTTGCTATGTACTCGAGGTCCCGGCGGACCATGCCGTCGAATCCCGTCGAATTGCGTTCGGTGACCTGCCACCATCCGGTGATGCCGGGCTTCACGGCCAGGCGCTGCAGGTCATACTCGGTGTACTGCTCCACCTCGCGCGGCAGCGGCGGGCGCGGGCCCACGACGGACATCTGGCCCAGGAATACGTTGAGGAACTGCGGGAACTCGTCGATGGAGTGCTTGCGGATGAACTTCCCGATCCTGGTGACGCGGGGGTCCTCCTTCATCTTGAACATCGCGCCGGCGATCTCGTTCTGCCCCTTGAGCTCGGCGAGGCGTTCGTCGGCGTCCCTGTACATGGAGCGGAACTTCCACATGCGGAAGGTGGACAGGCTACCATCGGGGCGGGTCTGACCCACTCGGATCTGGCTGTAGAACGGGTTGCCCTCGCTCTCCAGGCGGATGGCCGCGGCAAGCACAAGGCTGGGTACGGCGATGACGGCCAGCACGCAGCCGCTGAACACGATGTCGAACGCGCGCTTGACGGCGCGGTAGGCCAGGCGCGAGTTGTCCCAGTCCATGATGGATTGCATGGCCTTGTAGCGGCCGGCGCCCTCGCGCCGGTCCATGGCCTGAGCAATGAGCGCCGCCCCCACGGGCTCATCCGTTGCATATTGAGTTTTATCCGACACGTTCTCTTCCAACACTTCGTCCCCGGGTCGGGGATCCTCCCTGGTTTGCACGACAATCGCCAGCAGCTAGGCGATCGCCTTTTTGAGATTGCGCATTAGACGCTGCTCGTTTGAAAGCACGGCAAGGCCAACGCGCGTTGTTACGCGTCGGCCGCACAGGTCGAACTCCAAATAAGCAGTGCTCTTGCGTCTGTTAATGGTTTTGATAAGGCCTTCGTGGCCCAGCAGCGGACCGCCCGTCACCACGACCTGGTCGCCGTCTTTTAAGGCCTCGCTCATGGGCACTACGCGGTCTCCCTTATGCGTAAAGCCACCAATAAGCTGGACCTCTTCTTTTGCCAGCGGCACAAACTGACCGTCCTGGGAAAGCACCCGGGCAAAGTCATCCATGCGCAGCAGATACTGTTGCACGGTTCGGGGATCTGCCGTGTCGCAGATTAGATAACCGGGAAAGAGCGGCTTGGTCGTATTGACCCATTCGTTGTGTACTTTAATCTCGGTTTGAAACTGGGGATAAAAGAGCTCCTGTATGGTACTCGCCGGCACCATACGCTCGATGCGCTCGCGCATTACGTCTTCGCGACCGTTAATCACCTGGATCACATACCACACGAGCACCACCCCCTTGCTGTCTTGCGTGTGGCTCACGGGGTTTGGGTATGGCTTCGCCAGGGCGCTTGTGCGCGAAGGCGCTCCATATTCAAACCCTGAGCCCAGTTAGACAAGCACGTGGCTCTGCCCCACCGTGAACGGTATGTATGAGTGCAGTTGCTAGAGACGCGGACGTGCATCGGAAATAAGACCGCGTCCCCAGCTGGCTGCGTGCGGCCCAGTCAAGCGGGTACAAAACAGGACCGCACGCAAACAGCTGCAGGACTGCTGCGAATTGTCATAAAATATCAATTCGAAAGCACAGCTTGCAAATAGACAAAAACAAAGTCCTTCGATGCGATACGCATGACGACGCTATTGGAGCTCGTGGTGTTTCTGGCACCGCCGTTACGGCCGGATGCTGATCGACCCTGCGCTTTGCGGCTTGCTGGAGCCGTGAGCACAGTTGAACCCATGTAACGTTAGTTATTCTAGCACAGCAGGTGGTCCATACGTTTTGGGGTGTGTTGAGCAACATATTGTTTATTTGCCGTGGTTATGGGGGATATTGTGCCGTCTTGCACACATTGCCGCAGGTTTATGGGGGTGTGTGGGTTGATGGGCACTGCCTGAGTTGTATTGCTGGCGGCGTGAATTGCTCAAACTATTATCTTTGGCTAACAAACTTTGTACAAAACCGGGAAGGTAATTGCACAACTTTTTAGGGTTCAGTTGTCGCAAATTTTGCGACAACTGCACCTGACGGCGAACTGGTGCGGAGCCAGTACCCCCGCGTAAGCTGGTCTTGAGTGGGAAAGCAATTTGCAAAATCTGCAAAAATGCAGCTGACGGCAAACTTTTGCAAATAAAAAAGGCCACTCGGTTGAGTGGCCTTGCATTCACGATGGTGGAGACGAGGGGGATCGAACCCCTGACCTCTTGACTGCCAGTCAAGCGCTCTCCCAGCTGAGCTACGCCCCCGTGACGAAGTAGTACTATAGGAGAAGTTGGCGCGGCGTGCAAGGACTTTTTTGAGTTGATTATCTTACTTACGGGTTTTCCTGGGACAGCGCTGAATTGACTGATTTTGACTTCGGCAAAATCAGTCAATTAACCCACCGTCCCGATAAACCCCTCACGCGGCGATGCCTTACTTGTAGAGGTAGGCGATTGCGGTTCCTTGGTGGACTTGGATCTTGGCAGTTTTCCTTACGACATTAGAGATGCCGGTGTCGGCTAGCAGGCCCAGGGGGTTGTGATCTAACTCCCACTCTAGGCCGTGTTCGCTTACCTTGGTGTTGGGAGCGATGGCAATGATGGAGAAGGTTTTGCCCTCGGCGCCATCAATGGTCCAGGTCTCGTCCTGGTGCAGGATTCTGGCCGTCACTTCGTCTTCTTCGATCCAGACGGGGGCGTCCGCATAGCCTGCCAGTAGCCCTAACACAGACAGAGACATGTCCGGGCGGCCGCCGGTGGCGCAGGTCGCAACCACTTCGGCACCCGGCCAGCGACGACGGACGGAATCGAGCGCCAACGCCAGATCGGTATAGTCCTTGTAAGGGTCGTGGCGCTCTACCTCAAAGGCTTCGGCGGCATCGACCAACGCACGACCTGCGTCGCTCACCGTATCGGCATCTCCTACATATACGTCGCAGCCCAGCCCCGCGCCCAGCAGCGCGTCGAGCCCGCGGTCCACGGCGATGACGTGATCGCACTCCCCTGCTAAGCGGCGCAACAGATCCGCGCTCGCCACCACCGGCGAGCCGCAAACCACTAATACCTTACAAGCCACAGCCCTCGCCTATCCCTCAAACGCAAGCACGCGGGCCAGATCCAGCTCCTCGTAGCAGTCGATAAAGATATCGCAGTTGGCGCGCACATCGTCGCGCTCCATACGGCCATGCGGGTCATAGATACCCACGCGCTTAAAGCCGGCGGAGCCAGAGCTCTTTAGGCCAAAGACGGCGTCCTCAAACACCCATGAGCGCTCAAACTTGTGCCCATGGCGCCCCTCCAGACGGCGAAGCGCCAGCTCGTATACGTCGGGGAACTGTTTGGAACGTCCCGCCTCGCCCGTGGTGGTCACAAACTCCATGTAGGCATCGAGCCCGGCGCCCGCAAGCGCAGACTTAACCAGCTCGGCCGGCGTGGACGTAGCCACACACATGGAAATGCCCGCCGCCTTCGCCTGCTCCAAAAATGCCAAGAGCCCCTCGCGCGGCGGCACCTTGGAGTACCCATCGATCAGGATGTCGCTCAGCTCGCGATACAGCTCCTCGCCATTCTCGCCAATGCCCCACGTGTCGTGGTATGCCTGGCACTCATCCTCGAGCGACAAATGCTCAAACTGGGCAAAATCGTCGACTGTTACGTCAACTCCGTGGCGGCGCAATAACTCGGGCTGGGCATAGGCCCAAACGGGGGTGCTATTAACCAGTGTTCCGTCGCAATCGAAAATAAAAGCGACATTGGGAGCAGCGGTCTGGGACATAAACGAACCTTTCGATGTCAAATGGTAAACATCCTGCTAAAAACGTTTTACCAAACGTCAGACTAACAATCTTGAAACCCTAATTGGTAAAACTGTCAAGAGTTTTACCATCGCAATTCTGCCAGTGGTCTAAACATGGCGCTCGCCGATTAAACACCGCCGCAAATCCACTTTTCTCCATAAAAGTAACGAACAGGTGTTATCGTATTTCGTGCCGAAAGTTCCACCGAGCACGCGAGGTGGAACGAATCATAGAACTATCGCCGTCCCTTCGATTCGTGCAGCCTTGGACCTTTCGCAACTAGTCACCAAGGCAACATGCTGCCGCGTCATGATGGGATCAAACGTGAGCGATACAAAGCTAAAGCCAGCAACTAAAAAGCCCGCTACCCGTAAAGCCGCCCCGCACGCACCGGAACTCTCCAAGGACGATGTCTACCTGTTTGGCATCGGCACGTGGGAGCGCAGCTGGGAAAAGATGGGCGCGCATCCCGACACGCAGAACCGTACGCGCGGCTGGCGT
The DNA here is from genome assembly GCF_003467925.1 of Collinsella sp. AM43-1. Classification (NCBI taxonomy): domain Bacteria; kingdom Bacillati; phylum Actinomycetota; class Coriobacteriia; order Coriobacteriales; family Coriobacteriaceae; genus Collinsella; species Collinsella sp. AM43-1. The sequence goes on from NZ_QSFR01000005.1 coordinate 5,768, forward strand.
TTTTGCGTTTGGGCGCCCGATGTAAAGAGCGTGCATGTCATTGGCGAATTTAACGACTGGGATGAGGAAGCCAACCCGCTGGTGCCCGTGCATACGAGCGCTATTTGGGAAGGCTTTATTCCTGGCGCCGAGCAGGGCCAGCTCTATAAATACCTCATCGAGACCAACGAGGGCGAGAAGCTCTACAAGGCCGATCCGTACGCCTTTAAGGCTGAGTGCCCTCCGGGTACCGCCAGCGTGCTGTGGACCCTCGATGGCTATAAGTGGAACGACACCGCGTGGCTCAAGCGTCGCGCCAGCCACAACCACATGTCGCAGCCGCTCAACATCTACGAGGTGCATATTGGCTCGTGGAAGCGCCACGGCGACGCCCCGCAGGGCGAGCCGGACGAATACGGCAACTACCCCGGCCCCATGGACCCCTTCCCCGCGCAGCGCGGCGAGTTCTACACCTACGACGACCTGTCGGTGGAGCTCGTGGACTACGTGCGCGACATGGGCTACACGCATATCGAGGTCATGCCGCTTATGGAGCATCCTTTCGACGGCTCCTGGGGCTACCAGACGACCGGCTACTATGCCGCCACGTCGCGCTACGGCAACCCGCAGCAGCTCATGCACTTTATCGATGCGTGCCACGAGGCGGGCATCGGCGTGATTATGGACTGGGTGCCCGGCGGTTTTTGCGCCGACTCCCACGGCCTTGCCACCTTTAACGGCCACATGTTGTTTGAGCACGAGATTCACCCCAACTGGGGCACGCACAAGTTTGACTTCGCGCGCGGCGAGGTCCGCTCCTTCCTGGTCTCCAACGTGCTGTATTGGCTCGAGAACTTCCACGTTGACGGCATTCGCATGGACGGCGTGTCCAGTATGCTGTACCTCAACTTTGGCATCGACGATCCCGGCCAAAAGAAGTTCAACAAGTACGGTACCGAGGAGGATCTGGACGCCAGCGCGTTTATCCGCCAGGTCAACTGCGCTGTAGAGGCGCACTACCCCGACGTGATGATGATGGCCGAGGAGTCCACCGCGTGGCCGCTCGTGACCTACCCGCCGCAGGACGGCGGCCTGGGCTTCCACTACAAGTGGGACATGGGCTGGATGAACGACACCCTGCACTACATGCAGACCGATTTTCCGTGGCGCCCCGGCAACCACGGCCTGCTCACGTTCTCCATTATGTATGCCTTTACCGAGAACTTTATCTGTCCGCTGAGCCACGACGAGGTCGTGCACGGCAAGTGCTCGCTGATCGGCCGCATGCCGGGCGACTGGTGGCGCCAGTTTGCCGGCCTGCGCACGCTCGCCTTTTACCAGATGACGCATCCCGGTGCCAAGCTCAACTTTATGGGCAACGAGATCGGTCAGTTTATTGAGTGGCGCTACTACGAGTCCATCCAGTGGTTCCTGACCGAGGAGTATGAGACCCACCGTCATCATCAGGCGTTCATTAAGGCGCTCAATCACCTATACACCGCCGAGCCCGCCCTGTACGAGCGCGGCTACACCGACGACGGCTTTACCTGGATCGATGCGGACAACTCCAAGCAGTCAATCGTGAGCTTTGTGCGCCAGGGCGAGGACATCGACGACGATCTGGTGATCCTGATCAACTTTGACCCGGCGAGCTATGAGAGCTTCCGCGTGGGCGTACCGCGCGAAGGCGACTGGGAGGTCATCTTCGATTCCGACCGTCCCGAGTTTGGCGGCAGCGGCTATGCCGGAGAGGAGCCCTACACCTGCTCGAGCGAGCCCTATCCCTGGAACGGGCAGATGGACTCCATCGAGATTAAGGTGCCCGGCCTGGCTGGCGTGGTGCTTAAGCGCCGTGGCCCCAGCAGCTATAAGCCGCCGGTGGTGGAGGCTCCCAAGAAGGCGACGCGCAAGCGCACGTCCTCGGTGAAGCCCAAGCCTGCGACTGCCAAGAAGGCTCCTGCTAAGGCGAAGGCCAAGTCTGCTTCTGTTAAGCCGTCTGCCAAGAAAGCGTAACAAAGGCGTTACCACTGTAATTACCCGCCCCGCGGGGGCGTAGGATACATGTCATAACCGTTCCGGGAGAAACATCCCCGGGGGAAAGGAACGTATGAATAAGATCTTCGACAACAAGCAGGAGTTTACCGAGCTCTATCGCGATGCCGTCATGAGCATCAGCGGCAAGAGCGTCGAGGCCGCCAGCGACCTCGACCGCTTTAACGCCCTGGCCAAGCTCGTGGCCGAGAAGGCACGCACCGTCGCCACCAAGAGCGACGCCCGCGTCACCGCCGAGGGCAAGAAGCGCGTGTACTACTTCTCGATCGAGTTTTTGATCGGCCGCCTGCTCGACAACTACCTGCTCAACTTTGGCGTGCGCGACATGGTCGCCGAGGCGCTCGACGACATGGGTTTCGACCTTTCCGTCATCGAGAACCAGGAGCCCGATCCGGCTCTGGGCAACGGTGGCCTGGGCCGTCTGGCCGCGTGTTTCCTGGATTCCATGGCAGCCGAGGGCATTGCCGGCTACGGCAACGGTATGCGCTACCGCTACGGTCTGTTTAAGCAGGAGATTGTCAACGGCAGCCAGGTCGAGACCACCGACGAGTGGCTCACCCACGGCTATCCCTGGGAGGTCCGTCGTCAGGACAAGGCCGTGACCATCAAGTTTGGTGGCCATGTTGAGGGCTTTGAGGAGGACGGCCGCACGTTCTACCGCACGGTGGACACGCAGGACATCCTGGCCGTCCCCTATGACATCCCCGTCGTGGGCTATGCCGGCGAGACCGTCAACAAGCTGCGCGTCTGGGCCGCCGAGCCGGTCGTGGAGCACTTTGACCTGGAGGCCTTCAACCGCGGCGACTACGCCCTGGCCGATGCCGAGCGCGCCGAGGCCGAGGCCATCAGCGCCATCCTCTACCCCAACGACGCCGGCGAGCACGGCCGTCTGCTGCGCCTGAAGCAGGAGTACCTGTTTGTCTCAGCCGGCATCTACAGCCTGCTCGACACCTTTGAGAAGGAGCACGGCGAGAACTGGGAGCTGCTGCCGCAGTTTGTGGCCATCCACACCAACGATACCCACCCCGCCATGTGCGGCCCCGAGCTCATGCGCATCCTGATCGACGAGAAGAAGCTCGAGTGGGATGACGCCTGGAACATCGTGACGCAGGTCGTGAGCTACACCAACCACACCATCCTGCCCGAGGCTCTGGAGAAGTGGCCCATCGGCACGTTCTCCAAGCTCCTCCCCCGCGTGTACCAGATCATCGACGAGATCAGCCGTCGCTGGCACGAGTCGTTCGACACCACGCAGGAGGGCTGGCAGGAGCGTCTGCGCCAGACCGCCATTCTGTGGGACGGCGAGATTCGCATGGCCAACCTGTCCGTGATCTGCAGCCATAGCGTCAACGGCGTGGCCAAGATCCACTCCGACATCATCAAGAACATCGTGCTCAAGGACTTCTATGCCCTGACGCCCGAAAAGTTCAACAACAAGACCAACGGCATCTCGCACCGTCGTTTCTTTGCCGAGGCCAACCCCACCTATGCCAAGCTCGTGACCGAGGCCATTGGCGACGGTTGGCTCAAGGACGCATTTGAGCTCGAGAAGCTCAAAGAGTTCCAGAACGACAGCGAGTTCCTCAAGGCCGTGGGTGCCTCCAAGCGCGCCAATAAGGAGCGCCTTGCTGCCTACGTCAAGGCCGAGACCGGTCTGGTTATCGATCCCAACACCGTCTTCGACGTTCAGGTAAAGCGCTTCCACGCCTACAAGCGCCAGCTCATGAACATCATGAAGGTGATGGACATCTACAACCGTCGCATCGCCGACCCCAACTTCCACGTGACGCCGACGACCTTCATCTTTAGCGGCAAGGCCGCCTCGAGCTACACCTTTGCCAAGGAGACTATCCGCCTCATTAATTCCGTGGCCGACGTCATCAACAACGACGCCCGTGTGAACGAGGTCATGAAGGTCTGCTTTATCCCCAACTTCCGCGTGAGCAACGCCCAGCTCATCTACCCCGCTGCCGAGATCTCGGAGCAGATCTCTACAGCCGGCAAGGAGGCCTCGGGCACGTCCAACATGAAACTCATGATGAACGGCGCCATTACGCTGGGCACCCTCGATGGCGCAAACATCGAGATCGCCGACCTGGCCGGTCGCGAGAACGAGGCCATCTTTGGTCTGACCGCCCCCGAAGTCGAGCAGCTCTGGGCATCGAACAGCTACTTTGCTTGGGATACGCTCAACAACGATCGTGAGCGTCTGGGCCGCGTGATGGACGAGCTCAAGGACAACACCTTTGCGGGTCTTTCGGGCAACTTCGAGAGCATCTACAACGAGCTCATGAACAACAACGACCCCGACCTGGTCATGGCGGACTTCCGCAGCTACGTGGATGCGTGGGAGAAGCTTACGGGCAGCTATGGCGACCAGGAGACCTGGAACCGCAAGGCCCTGCTCAACACCGCCTCGAGCGGCTGGTTCTCGAGCGACCGCACCATTCGCGAGTACCGCGGCGAGATCTGGCACGCGTAAAGGCCGCGAGCTCCCCTATGCCAGCACGGCATTACTCGACGGGCGCGACCGAGCGCCGCGCCCGTCGCTAATGGGTTAGGAACATCGATGACAGAAGGAGAAATCGATGAGTAAGAAAGAATGCATCGCGATGCTCCTCGCAGGAGGACAGGGCAGCCGATTGGGGGCACTCACCCAAAAGATCGCAAAGCCGGCGGTTAGCTTTGGTGGCAAGTTCCGCATTATCGACTTTTCGCTCTCCAACTGCTCCAACTCGGGCATCGACACGGTGGGCGTTCTGACGCAGTATCGCCCCTACCTGCTGCATGCCTACGTGGGCTCCGGCGAGGCTTGGGATCTGGACAGCCGCGACGGCGGCGTGTCGATCCTGCCGCCGTACGAGACGCAGACCGGCGGCGCCTGGTATGCGGGCACGGCCGACGCCATTACGCAGAACCTCGACTACATCAAGGCCAACGACCCCAAGTACGTCCTGATTCTTTCGGGCGATCACCTGTATCGCATGGACTACCGCAAGATGCTCAAGACGCACATTGAGAACAACGCCGACCTCACGGTGAGCGTTATGCCCGTGCCGTGGGAGGAGGCCAGCCGCTTTGGCATCCTGACCACCGACCCCGAAGACGGCCGCATCACCAAGTTCACCGAGAAGCCCGAGAAGCCCGATTCGAACCTCGCATCCATGGGCATCTACATCTTCTCGGCCGACGTGCTGATCGAGGCGCTCGAGGAGGACGCTCTGGATCAGCGCTCGAGCCACGACTTTGGCAAGGACATCATCCCCAAGCTGCTCGGCGAGAACAAGCGCCTGTACAGCTACGAGTTCCACGGCTTTTGGAAGGACGTCGGCACCATCGCCAGCTTCCATGAGACCTCGATGGACCTGCTGGGCAACAACCCCGAGTTCGATCTGTTTGACAAGAACTTCCCCATCATGTCCAACATCACCACGCGTCCGCCGCACTACATTGGCCCGGACGGCCGCCTGGACGACTGCCTGGTCTCCAACGGCTGCAAGATCTACGGCACCGCTCGCCACTCGATCCTTTCGACCGATGTCATCATCGAGGAGCGCGCCGTGGTCGAGGACTCCGTGCTGCTGCCGGGTGCGCACGTTAAGAGCGGCGCGCACATCTGCCGCGCTATTTTGGGCGAGAACTCCACGGTCGAAGAGGGCGTGAAGCTCGGCTCTGTCGATACCACCAAGGATACGGCCGTCGTTGGAAATGACGTCGTTATCGGGAAGGGGGAATGATCCGATGATCAATCGCAAGGCCATCGGTTACATCACCGCTAACTACTCTTCGACCTACGGCAGCGTCCTGCTCAAGGACCGCCCCATCGCGTCCGTTCCGTTTTTGGGCCGCTACCGCCTGATCGACTTTCCGCTGTCCAACATGATGAATGCCGGCATTAAGACCGTCGGCGTCGTCATGCCGGGCAACTACCGCTCGCTGATCGACCATGTGGGCTCGGGCAAGGACTGGGGCCTGGACCGCAAGAAGGGCGGCCTGTTCATGGTGCCCGGCAACGCGTATGGCACCACCAAGGGCGGCATGCGCTTCCTGCTGCGCGACATCATCTCCAACAAGACGCTGTTCCAGCGCTCGGAGAATCCCTATGTTGTGATGATGGGCACCAACATCATCTTTAACATGGACCTCAACACCATCATCGAGGCGCACGAGAACTCCGGTGCCCAGATGACCGTGGTGTACTGCAAGGCCACGCGCAATGTCGAGGACGAGACCAAACTCGAGATTAACGAGAACGGCCGCCTGACGGGCGTGAGCGCCGGCGTCGCGTACGGCGACAACGCCTCCATGGACTGCTGCATCGTCAACCGCGAGACGCTGCTCGAGATCATCGACCACTACCAGGCAGCCGACTATCTGGACCTGCTCGAGGCACTCCAGGGCGACTTTGGCAACATCGACGTGTGCAGCTACGAGTACAAGGGCGAGGTCGTGGGCGTGTTTAGCGAGAAATCGCTGTATCGCCGCAGCATGGACCTGCTCGACCAGACCGTTGCCGACCAGCTCTTTGACCCCGAGCGCCCGATCCTGACCAAGGCTCACGACGTGCCGCCTTCGCGCTATGCGACCGGCAGCCACGCGTGCAACTCAATCATCTCGGCCGGCTGCATCATCAAGGGCACCGTGCGCAACTCGATCCTGTCGCGCGGCGTCGTGGTCGAGGAAGGTGCTTCGGTGACCAACTCGATCATCAACCAAAGCTGCATCATCAAGAGCGGCGCCCGCGTCGAGAATGCCATTCTGGACAAGAACAACGTGGTTCCCACCAACACCGAGCTTCGCGGCACGCCCGAGAACATCCTGGTGCTGGGCAAGGCTCCGTTAACTTCTGACACCACCATCGTACGTTAACGTTGGCACCGCAACATCGCTCGTAACATGTAGAATAGCCGCCCGGTTTGCGCCAGGCGGCTATTCTCGAATTGCAACATGGGAGACAATATGGCAGATTCCAGCAAAAAGATGCAGATCGTGTTTGCCTCGGCCGAGTGCGCACCGTTTGTAAAGACCGGTGGCCTGGGCGACGTGGCGGGCTCGCTGCCTGCGGCGCTTGTGCGCGCCGGCGCCGAGGTTATCGTGATGGTGCCCAAGTACGCCACCATCAAGGACGAGTACAAGGCGCAGATGGAGCACTTCTCCGACTTTTACGTGAGCCTGGGCTGGCGTAACGAGTACTGCGGGCTCGAGAAGCTCGAGCACGACGGCGTCACCTATATGTTCATCGACAACGAGCGCTACTTTGCGCGCGACTATCCGTACGGCTTCTTTGATGACGGCGAGCGCTTTGCGTTCTTCTCCAAGGCCATCACCGAGAGTCTGCAGCACCTGCCGGCCGGCTTTGAGTGCGACATCCTGCACTGCAATGACTGGCAGACGGCGCTGGCGCCCGTATTCTTGCGCGAGTTCTACCAGGGCCTGCCGCTGTACGACCGCGTCAAGACCGTGTTCTCGATCCACAACGTGGCGTTCCAGGGCCAGTTTAGCGACACTGTGATGGAGGACATCCTGGGCGTGGCGCATATTCCGGCGGCCGCCTCGCAGCTGCGTTGCGACGCCTGCAGCATCAACTACATGCTGGGCGCGCTGCGCTATGCCGATGCCATCACCACGGTGAGCCCCACCTATGCCAACGAGATCCAGACGCCCGAGTTTGGCGAGGGCCTGGACGGCGTCCTGCGCGAGCGCTCCTATGCGCTGCAGGGCATTTTGAACGGCATTGACGTGGCGGGCTTTGACCCGGCGACCGACAAGCGCATTGCCGCCAACTACACGGTTGATGACCGTTCCGGCAAGGCCGTGTGCAAGGCAAAGCTGCAGGAGGAACTGGGGCTCGAGGTGCGCGACGACCGCCCGCTCATGGTGATGGTCACGCGCCTGACGCGCCAAAAGGGCATGGACCTGGTCATGTACGCGCTCGACCGCATCCTGGTCGGCGGCGTACAGGTGGCCGTGCTGGGCACCGGCGACCGCGACTACGAGGACGGCCTGCGTTACTTCCAGGACAAGTACCCCGGCACCATGGCCGCGCGCATCGAGTTCGATCCGGCGCTGTCGCAGCGCATGTATGCCGCCGCCGATATGTTCCTGATGCCTTCGAAGTTTGAGCCCTGCGGCCTGTCGCAGATCATCGCCATGCGCTACGGCACCCTGCCGATTGTTCGCGAGACCGGCGGTCTGAAGGACACGGTAATCCCGTATAACGAGTTTACCGGCGAGGGCACGGGCTTCTCGTTTAGCAACTTTAACGGCGACGAGATGGGCGACGCCGTGTTCCGTGCGGCGCGCCTGTTCTGGGATAACCGCGACGCTTGGAACCAGCTGGTCACGCAGGCCATGAGCCAGGACTTTAGCTGGACGCGCTCGGCCGACAAGTATCTGGACCTGTATTTCTTTATGCACCCGGAGATTGAGAGGCCGGCAGCTGTTGTCGACGAGCCTGAGGCTGTTGCTGAGCCGGTGGCCGCTGAGGAGCCCAAGGCCGAGGCGAAGCCCGCTGCTGATGCCGAGGTTAAGCCCGCTGCGAAGCCTGCCGCTAAGAAGACGACGGCCCGCAAGACGACGGCTAAGAAGGCCACGGCGAGCAAGTCTACAACTGCGAGCAAGACCTCTGCAGCCAAGACCACTGCCACTAAGGCCACCGCTGCAAAGACGACTTCGGCCAAGGCAACGACCGCGCGCAAGCGCACCACCGCAGCTGTCAAGAAGGCCACCGAGGCCGAGGTCGTTCCCGAGGTAAAGGCCGAGACCGCTGCAGCCGAGGTTAAGCCCGCGGCAAAAGCTCCGGCCAAGGCCGCTGCCAAGAAGACGACCGCCAAGAAGACCACGGCTACGAAGTCGACGACCAAGAAGGCCGCCACGACCAAGGCAGCCGCTAAGCCGGCCGCCAAAGTCGAGGAGACGCCCGCTGCGCCTAAGGCTGAGGAAGCTGTCGAGGCTAAGCCGGCCGCCAAGACCACCACGCGCAAGCGCACTACGATGACGGCCAAAAAGGCCACGGCCAAGGCCGCTGCTCCCAAGGCAGAGGCTAAGGTCGAGGAAAAGCCCGCAATAAAGGCCGAGCCGGAACCGAAGGCCGCCGAGGTCAAGACCGCTCCGAAGGCTACGGCAAAGACTGAGCCCGCCAAGGAGGCCTCGGTCTCCCCCGCCGCTCCCACTGAGGAAAAGGCTCCTACCAAGAAGACCTCCGTCCGCAAGGCAACGGCCGCCCGCAAGCGCCGGTAATCCGGACGATTAAAACTTAATCCCCAACGCAAAAGAGGGCGCCCCAACCAGGCGCCCTCTTCTTGGTTGAACTTCGCATTAAAAAGAGGCCGGTTTACTACGACAAAATGGCTCCGACCGACCACGGCATGTAATCTACAAAAATGGTAACGCTTCTACCTGCGGTTTTAATATCACCAAATTGACTGTGGTTGAGATCATTAAATTCATCGTAGTAAACCGGGGTACTTTTGGTTGGCTACAAATAGTATCGGTATAGGCGTTTTTGAATATCGCGATAATTTGGATGGTAAAACGATTTTCTAGGACAACCGTTCGCCGATAATGAGCGGCTGTAGTTTATACAACTAAAGTGCAACGATATACTTAAGTACTGTGCGTTTAGCCCATGGCCCGTTGGCCATGACTGTATAGAACTGGACCGTACTATGAGATTGATTCACAACAGCCGCCTGCCGCAGTTTCGCACTCCGTTTGGCGCTGTGACCACTGGAACTTCCGTTGCACTCTCGGTGATTTTGGAGGATGCCGATCCCAACCAGGCAACGCTTACGCTGCGCACCTGGGTCGATGAGGTCGGTGAGTCTCGGTATCCCATGACGCACGAGGGCGACGGCATTTATACCGTAGAGCTTGAGTGTACCGAGTCCTGTCTTATCTGGTACAGCTTTATCTGCAATATCGAGGGCCAGCCCGAGGTCCGCTTGGGCGCACCGCAGGGTCGCACCGGTGGCGAGGGCGTAACTTACGACTACGCCGAGGTGCCGTCCTTCCAGATTACCGTCTATAAGCACCGCGAAGTGCGTCCCGAGTGGTACGAGCGTGGCATGGTCTACCAGATCTTCCCCGATCGCTACGCCCGAGATGAAAACTGGCGCGAGCGCACGCTGGCCGAGGTCGAAAAACCACGCAACGGAATCCAGCGCCGCATGGTCGAGGACTGGAACGAGCCCCCCGTGTACGAGCGCGCCGAAGACGGCTCCATCAAAACCTGGGACTTCTACGGCGGGTCGCTCAAGGGCATCCAGGAAGACCTGCCTCGCATCGCCGAGCTGGGCTTTACAGCCATCTACCTCAACCCCATTTTTGAAGCCGCGAGCAACCACCGCTACGACACGGCCGACTACACCAAGATCGACCCGATCCTGGGCACCGAGCAGGACTTTACCGAGCTGTGCCAGGCGGCCGAGAAGCTGGGCATCTCCATCATTCTGGACGGCGTCTTTAACCATACGGGTGACGACTCGATCTATTTCAACCGCTACGGCAACTACCCCGGCGTGGGCGCGTGGCAGAGCGAGGATTCGCCATGGCGCGATGCGTTTTATTTCCACGAGGACGGCTCATACGACTGCTGGTGGGGCGTGGGCAATATGCCCGCCATCAATGAGAGCTCTGAGCTGGTACGCGAGCGGCTCCTGGGCAAGGGCGGCGTGATCCGTAAATGGCTACGTGCCGGCGCTCATGGCTGGCGCCTAGACGTGGCCGACGAGCTTTCCGATGACTTCCTGGCCGAGATCAAAAAGGCCGTGCTCGCCGAGAAGCCTGATGCACTGTTGCTCGGCGAAGTCTGGGAAGACGCCTCCAACAAGATCAGCTACGGCCATCTGCGCCGCTATCTGCAAGGCTCCGAGCTGGACTCTGCTATGGATTACCCCTTCCGCGACATGGTCATCGGCTTTTTGATGGGCTACAAGAACGCCTACCAGGCAGCCGAGGATATCGAAATCCTGCGCGAGAACTATCCCCGTGAGGCCCTGTCCTGCGCACTTAATCTGCTTTCGAGCCACGACCGTCCGCGCATTATCTCGGTGCTCGGCGGCGGCCCCGATGAGTCGCAGCTGCCCGAGTGCGAGCGCAGCAAATGGCGTCTGGACGAGAACTCGATGGGCCTGGCCAAGAGCCTTTTTTGGCTCGCAACGCTCATGCAGATGACGTTCCCGGGCGTGCCTTCGATTTACTATGGCGATGAGTACGGCCTGGAGGGTCTAACCGATCCGGGCAACCGCCGCACCCTGCCGACCAAGGACCAACTGCACGACTTCGACACGCTGGCTATTGTCAAAAACGCCTCCGCCGTACGCCGCGCACTACCGTTTATGATCGACGGCGAGATCAAGGCCTTCGCGCTCAACGACGAGGTGCTGGCATACAACCGCACGGGCAAGGATGGCGAGTCCGCGACGGTTATCATTAATCGTAGTCTGCGCAATTCGCACCGCGTGACGATTCCGGCGCTCGATGAATGCGCGAGTGACGTGATCAGCGGTCACGAGTGCGAGATCCACAACGGCACGGTCACGCTCGATTTGTATCCGCTGGGCTCGTCGATCATCTATCACCATGCCGAGCAGCGCTTGCAGGAGCCGCTCGATCACGGCGCGGGCGTTGTGTGCCATATCACCTCGGTACCGACCGATGACGGCAAGCCCGGCACGATCGGCGCACCCACGCTTCGCTTTATCGACCATCTGTCCGCTATGGGCATGCGCTACTGGCAGGTCCTGCCTGTCAACCCAACGGACTTCTTCCGCTCCCCTTACGCCGGGCCTTCGGCCTTTGCGGGCAATATTGACCTGCTGCCCGAGAGCCAAGAGGAGCTGGCTGCCGACTTTGAGACTTGGAAGGCCCGTGGCGGCGAAGATGCCGATCCGCTCTACACCGCGTTTAAACATCGCAACGCCGATTGGCTCGAGAAATACTGCGTCTACATGGCCGTTAAGAAGTACTTTGAGGGCGAGTCGCGCCACGATTGGCCGACGGATGTCGCGCGCTACAACGAGCACCTGATTGACGACAAGCGTTTCCACGACGAGGCAGAGCTGCAGGCGTACATGCAGTACCGCTTTGACCTAGCCTGGTGCGAGCTCATGAACTACGCGCACAAGAAGGGCATCGAGGTCATCGGCGATATCCCGATGTATGTCTCGGACGATTCGGCCGATGCATGGAGCGAGCCCGAGAACTTCTGGTTGTCCGATACCGGTAAGGCAATCGAGATCTCCGGTGCGCCGCCCGATAACTTTGCGCCCGAGGGCCAGGTGTGGGGCAACCCAACGTTCCGCTGGGACCACATGAAGCAGAACGGCTATAACTGGTGGATGGATCGTCTGCGTCGTGCGTTCTCGCTCTACGACCGCGTGCGCCTGGATCACTTCCTGGGCTTCCACAGCTACTTTAGCATTCCCGCAGGTAAGGCCTGCGCCGACGGGCGTTGGCTGGCAGGCCCGGGCAAGGACCTTTTCCAGACCGCCTATGACGAGTTGGGGCCGCTCAACTTTATTGCCGAGGACCTGGGCTACCTGACGCCCGGCGTTCGCGCCATGGCTTCGACCTGCGGCTTTCCCGGCATGGACGTGCTGGAGTTTAGCGACTACGACGTCCGCAACGGCGTGCACCCCACGCCGGGCAAGATCCTGTACACCTCGACGCACGATACGTCGACATTGGCCGGTTGGAGCACGCGTTCCTTTGCGGGCGGCGATGAACCAAGCGGTGTTGAGGTGGCGGCCAAGCTGATGAGCGACGCGCTGGCAAGCGACGCTCCCCTGGTGATGATGCCGCTGCAGGATGTCCTTGGGCTGGGCGACGACGCGCGCATGAACGTACCGGGCGTGGCCACGGGCAACTGGACCTGGCAGGCTGACGAGGCCGACGTTGCGGCCGCTGAGGGCAAAACCGCACAGCTCCTGCGCAACACGCATAGATTCTGGGGCGAAGCGTGATAAAACGCCCGATATAGGGTACAGTTACAGACGTTTGAATTTATGCGGGCAGAGTGATCTGCCCGCTTTGTGCTGAAAAGGAAGTATTATGGCGCGCTACGATTACAAGTGCTCGAGCTGCGGCAACGTGTTTGAGGTTGAGCATCCCATGTCCGAGAGTCCCGAGGTCGTGTGCCCCAGCTGCGGCGCTCCGGCATCCAAGACGTTCTCGGCCAGCGGCATCAAGTTCGACGGCAGCGGTTTCTACAACACCGACCAGCGCAGCGGCGGCTCCAGCACCAGCGCCACGAGTGGCTGCTGCGCCAACTGCCCGCACAGCCACTAGAAACCAATCAGCCCCGCGACCAACACCAATCGCGGGGCCGATTCTTTAGCTGCCCAGGTTTCCTTATGAGTTGCGGTGAAATAAGGACTGTTTGGCGGGCAGAAGCCGCTATTCAATCCCTATTTCACCGCAACTTAGTCGTTACTTGTGGACCAGGCGGGCGCAGAAGTGGCCGTCGTAGGAGTCAGCGTTTACCGGCACGCTTTGGAAGAGGCCACGGTCGTTTTGACGGACGGCTACCAGCTTCTTGGCCTGCTCGAAATCGGGCAGTTGCAGGATCTGCGCCTCGGAGAGCGGCTCCAGGCTAAAACCGGTACCCTCGGGAGAGTTTAGGAAAGCATCCACGACCTGCGTGTTCTCTTCGTCAAAGACCGAGCACGTCGCATAGATGAGCTCGCCGCCAGTAGCCACGCGCGCGGCAGCCTCTTTGAGCATCGTCAGCTGCAGTTTGGGCAGCTCAACCGTCACATCCTTTTCGGTCAGACGCCACGGAATCTCGGGATGACGGCGCATAGTGCCGGTGCCAGAGCACGGCGCGTCGATAAAGACCGTGTCGAACTTAACAGGCTCGCCAAGCATGGCATCAAATGATGTGAGCACCTCATCAAGCTCGCAAGCATCACCCGAAACCGTACGAACGCCCTGAATGCCGGCCTTATGCAGGCGAGCGAGATTCAGATCGCACTTGCGATCATGCAGATCGAGCGCCGTATGCTGACGCTCATAGCCCGCACGCTTGGCCTGGCACATCATCACATAGGTCTTGGTGCCACGACCAGCACCAATCTCAAGGCAGCTACCAGGGCGCGTGGCAGCTGTGGCGATAAGTTGCGCGTTGAGATCAGATGCCACCGCGGCAGCACGCTCAAACACACCCGAAGCAACGGTAACCTGGGCATCAACCGGGGCATGGCAGCCCGGGAACACGGGTGCCACAAGCTGCGAAATATACGGATCGAGCTTAGTCGCAAAGGCGTTCTCATGCAGGGCCAGCGGCGCGGGGGCCAGATTGCCGGCAAAGTTAAGCGCACCCTCGGGCGTGTCAAACGACGCCATAATGCGAGCGCACAGCCAGCGAGGAAGACCCATAAGGCGCGACAGACGAACCAAGCGTCGCTCGGACTCATCCATGTCGGATGCCGTGGCAAAGTCCTCAACATTGTCCGCAACCTTATGCAGTACAGCATTGGCCAAGCCGGCGGCGGACTTAGCACCGCAACGAACCAGTTCAACACCCTGACTTACGGCAACACGGCCCGGCGTATGCAGGTAGAGCATCTCGAAGGCCGAGATACGAAGCGCCATGCGAACGCGCGGCGCAACCTTTTTGGGCTTATCGAGAAACTGATCGAGCAGCTCGTCCAAAACACCCTGCGTGGCGGCAACACCGAGCGCCAAGCGAGCGGCAAACGCAGAATCGCGCTGGTCAATGGCCTTGGCGGAAGCACGGGAAGACAACACGTCGCGCGCATACATGCCACGGCGATCGGCCTCCATCAGCACATCGAGCGCAAGCTTGCGCGCGGGAGACAGCTTGCTCATGACAAAACACTCCAGATAAGATCGGCACCCTGCAGGCCAGCAGCCCAAGCAGAAGCAGTCATAGCACGCTTGCCATCAGGCTTAACCTCGAGCAGTTCAACCGAGCCATCAGAAAGGCCCAGGTAAACACGCTTGGCCTTAACGAGAACCTGACCCTCGCCGAGCGACACATCAGCCGCCGCAGCATCGAGCACACGCACGGTCTTGCCGGCAATCACGCAACGAGCAGGCGCGGTATCGGACGAAGCCAGCACATGACGCACGCAATCAAGCGCCGCCATCTGCGGATCCAAGCGCATCTCCTGCTTGGAAATCTTGGCAGCATGGGTGACGAGCGCCTCATCCTGTTCAGTCCACACGGCGGTGCCATCGGCAAGAGAAGGAAGCGTATCAGCCAGCAGTTTGCCGCCAAGCTCACCAAGCTCCATGGTCAGCGCCTCAGCATGCTTACCGGAAACCAACGTGGAAGCCTGAGCACAATAAGCACCAGTATCCACGCCGTGCCCAATGCGCATGATAGAAACGCCAGCAACCTCATCACCAGCGAGAATCGCACGCTGAATAGGAGCAGCCCCACGCCAACGAGGCAGCAGCGAAGCATGAACATTCACAATACCAAGCGGCGCCATATGCAGCACCTCATCGGGCAAAATGCAACCATAGGCAGCCACACAGAAAATATCAGCCTGGGCAGCCTGGAGCACCTCAACAACCTCAGGCGTCATACGATTAGCCTCAACAACCGGCAACCCCAGCTCAAGCGCCTTGGCCTTAACAGGAGAAGGCTCAAGCTTCTTACCACGCCCACGAACAGCATCAGGACGAGTAACAACAAGCGCAATCTCGTTCCCAGCCTCAACAAGCGAAGTCAACGAAGGCACAGCAAAATCAGGCGTACCCATAAACACAATACGCATAAAAGTTAGTCTCCTCTCAATAACGAGCCGAGACGGCTACAAAAAAGCGTTCCTGGTCGCAAGCGCGCCCAGCCGCAAGAATAGTTCAACAGAAACAAATATACCCAAAAACAAAGAAAGAGCCGCATAAAAGCAGCCCTCCCAAGAAAGCACCTATCAGCGAAGACGCCCATCCCTGGCCCGACGGCACCCGGGCGAACCGAGCCAGAACAACGCAGTCCCCGGTGCTGAGCGCCCACATATCGTCCCGCGCGCAGTTTCGCAGCAAAGCGAGAATGTTTGAGCACGGGATGATATGTGGGCGCTCAGCACCGGGGACGGTGGGACCTACTCCGTCTCGCCCGGTCGAGCGCCGCGGGCCAGGGCGTCCTGGTACTCCTTGACGGCCTTGATCCTCTGCATCGGCTTCAGTCGCTCGAACATGGTGTTGCCGTGCAGGTGATCGATCTCGTGCTGCAGGCACACGCAGAACAGATCGCCCGAGGCCTCATAGCGAATCAGGTTGGCGTCCAGGTCATACGCCTCGACGACGACATGGTCGGGACGCTCGATCTCACAGCTAATGCCAGGAATGGATAGACAGCCCTCGCTATACGGAACGAGATGGTCGCTTTGCTCGACAATCACGGGATTGATGAGCACGTACGGGTCGTAGTCGTTCTTGTCGCTGTAGTCGCAGTCGATGGTAACGAGCTGAATGAGCTCGCCGATCTGCGGAGCAGCCAGGCCGCAACCGCCGTTATCGAACATCATCTTCTTCATCTTCTCGGCAAGCGCCTCGATCGCCGGGGTAATCTCCTCGATGACGGCGCACTCCTGGCGCAGACGAGGGTCGGGCGACAGTACGATTCCGTTGGCTTCCATGGCCATCCTTTCGGGTTGTTACATCAAATCATAGGCATCGACGTCAACGCTCACGCTCACGCCGCGCACAGAGCCCACCTCTTTGAGGCAGGCGTCGATATCATCAGAGACATGGTACCCCACGGGCGACTTCACAAGCAGGTGGAAGCGGTAACGGTCCTTGGCTCTCTCGATTACACACGAAGCCGGGCCCAGCACCTGCGGCATGGCACTCCCCGCCCTCAAAAAGTCGGGCGCGGCGGCATGCCAGCGGCGCTTAAGAAGCTTTGCAATGCGCCCAATGTAGTCCTGCGCGTCGTCTCGGTTTGCCGACCACACCAAGATGTTGACCAGGCGAACAAACGGCGGGTACAGCGCGTCGCGGCGCTGGTCCAGATCGTAGTCGGTAAAGATCGAACGGTCGTGCTCAGCGACGGCACGAATGACCGGATCCTCGGGCAGATAGGTCTGGATGATGACCTCGCCGGGACGATCGCCGCGGCCGGCGCGGCCCGCCACCTGCTCCAGCAGATCGTAGGCGCGCTCCCCTGCGCGGAAGTCCGGCAGCTTGAGGGCGAAGTCGGCATTGACCACGCCCACGAGCGTGACCTCGGGAAAGTCGAGACCCTTGGCGATCATTTGGGTGCCCAGCAACACGGCGCAATCGGCCGCATCGAACTGCTCGAGCAGCTTTTTGTGCGCATCCTTGCCGCGCGTGGAATCGGCATCCATGCGGATGATGGCGACGTCCTCGGGCAGCATCTGGTGCAGTGCGTCCTCGATCTGCTGCGTGCCCAGCCCCATTTTTGCCAGGTAGCGGCTGCCGCACTTGGGGCAGCGACTCGTGGACGCGGGATACGGCTGCACGCGCCAAGACGAACCGCAGGTGTGACATTGCAGCGTGTGCGTGCGCTCGTGATACGTAAGCGCGGTGGAGCAGTGGTTGCAGGTGGGAACGCAGCCGCACTCGCGGCACATCAGGAACGGCGCAAAGCCACGGCGGTTATGCAACAGCACGGCCTTCTCGCGGCGTTCGACCACGCGATCCAAGCCCTCCATCAAGGGTTTTGAGAACATGGAGCGGCTGCCGTGAGAAAACTCACGGCGCAGGTCGGCAATTCGGACCATGGGAAGCACGGCGTGTCCCGGGCGCTCGGGCATCTCGACACGCGTCCAAGTGGCACCGTTATACGTGCCACGACGGCAGCGGTCGAGGGCCTCGGCCGAGGGCGTGGCGGAGCCCAACACGAGCGGGCAGCGATAGCGCCGCGCCATCTCGGCCGCCACCTCGCGCGCGTGGTAGCGCGGACTGGAGCCCTGCTTGTAACTGGTCTCGTGCTCCTCGTCGATGATGATGAGGCCCAAGTCGCTGAGCGGGCAAAAGAGCGCCGAGCGAGCGCCGACGACCACGCGGGCCGCACCGCTGGTAACCATATCCCACTGGTCCAGGCGCTCGCCGGCCGAAAGCCGCGAATGGAACACGGCGACCGTCTCGCCAAAGCGCGAGCGGAAGCGGCCGACGGTCTGGGCCGTCAGCGAAATCTCGGGCACCAGCACGCAGGCCGAGCGACCGGCTGCGAGCACGCGCTCGATGGCGGAGAGGTAAACCTCGGTTTTGCCGGAGCCGGTGACGCCGTCGACCAGCACCACGTCGCCATGAGCGTCCAGACGGGCGCGCTCAATCTGCGCGAGTGCGTGTTGCTGGCCGTTGGTAAGGGAGACCGGCGCCTTGCCGCTTGCCGAGGACAGCGTGGTCTGCTCGCTGCAGCCACGCCAGGCGCGGCGCTCTTCCACCACCACGACGCCGCGTTTTTCGAGCGACTTGATGGTCGCCGACATACTGTTATAGAGAAGGTTGAGGTCGCGCGTCGTGACAGGACCACACTGGAGCGCCTCGATGAGTTGGCGCTGGCGGACCGCGGTCTTGGGTGGCGTGTAGTCAAAGCCTTCGGGCGTAAGCATCACCCAGCGGTTTTGGATGGGTTTGACGGCTGGACGTTCAACCGTCCACACGCCGTCGTCGCCCTTGACCACACGCGGGCTGCCGCCCGGTGGCAAAAACAGGCGCAGGCACTCGGAAAGCGTCGCGACATACTCGCGGCTCATCCAGCGCGCAATGCGTGCAGCCTCGGCGGTAAAGAGCGGTTTGCTGAGGATAGCCTCGATGGGCTTGATGCGCACGGGGTCGAGGGCGTTGTTGCCCGGCAGATCGCCCAGATCAGGCGCAATGTCGACGACATAGCCCGCGGCGGCACGGTTACCAAAGTGGACCAGGACTGTGGATCCGATCTGGACCTCGTTGGCAAGGGACTCGGGGATGCCGTAAGCAAACGGTTCCGACAGCGCACGGGTGGGGATGTCGAGGACCACGCTCGCGTAGGCGGCAGGGGGCTCGGGCGCAGGCTTAGACTGAGCCGAGGCAGCGGCAGGCTTGGGCTTCACCGGAGCTTCCTCCGGTTCCGGCGAACCAAACAGCGACAGTTGTTGAGCCATACACCACCTCTAACGAACGGACCTGAAAGGGGTGGGACAAAATAATCAGTAGAGTTTGTCCCATGGCCGATACGAGTGTCGAGCTCGTTGCGTCACTCGACCATGGGACAAACACTACTGATTATTTTGTCCCAGCAACCCACTCATCGGTACAGAAACAAGAGCCCCGCTCGGGGGAACGGGGCTCGGATACATGCGTTTACGCGTCTACTACAGCGCCATCGTGCGGGCGCGGTCGATGCGTGCCAGGCAGTCGTCGCGGCCGACGAGCGCCATGGTCTCGCCCAGCGGGGGGCTCACCATGTTGCCGCAGGCGGCGACGCGCACGGCCTGGAACACCACGCGCTTCTTAAGGTCCATCTGCTCGGGCAGCGGCTCAAGCGCGGCGTCGATGGCCTCGGCAGTCCACTTGTCCACGCCCTCGAGCGCGGCCTTGGCGGCATCCAGAATGGCGCCCATGCCTTCCTTAGCCAGGCCCTTGTTAACGGATTTCTCGTCATACTCGAGCGTCTCGGCCGTAGCGAAGATGGGAGCGGCGACGGTCACGGCGTCGGCCGGCATCTTGGTGCGCGGCTTGACGATGGCGGCAAGCGCATCGATCCAATCCTCGCCGTACTCGACGTTGCCCTCGATGAGACCCGCCTCGTGCAGCTCGGGGACCATGATCTCGTCGGCAAACTGGGCATCGGACATGCCGTTGATGTACTCGGCATTGACCCAGTCGAGCTTCTTGGGGTCGAAGGTCGCCGGGTTCTTGGAGATGCGGTCGAGCGAGAACTTGCTGGCCAGGACATCGCGCGGGATGATCGTGGTCTCGCCGTCGAGCGACCAGCCGAGCAGCGCCAGGTAGTTGACGAAGGCGTCGGAAAGGTAGCCGGCGTCGCGGTACTCCTCCACCGAAGTTGCGCCGTGGCGCTTGGAGAGCTTCTTACCGTCGGCGCCCAGGATCATGGAGATGTGGGCGAACGTGGGCACGGGCGCGCCGAGGGCCTCGTAGACCATGACCTGGCGCGGGGTGTTGGACAGGTGGTCGTCGCCGCGGATGACATGGGTGATCTTCATCATGGCGTCGTCGACGACGGTCGCGAAGTTGTACGTGGGCGTGCCATCGGAGCGGAAGATGACAAAGTCGTCGAGCTCCTTGGCGTCGAAGGTCACCTCGCCGTGAACGGCGTCGTGGATGACGACGTCGCCGCGGTCCTCGGGCACCTTGATGCGCAGGACGTAGGACTCGCCGGCCTCGATGCGACGGCGGGCCTCCTCGGGATCAAGGTCGCGGCAACGGCGCTGATAGCCCTGGAAGGGGTCCTTGCGCTCCTGCGCGGCCTTGCGATCGGCGTCGAGCTGCTCCTTGGTGCAGAAGCAGGGATAGGCCTTGCCCTCGTCCCAAAGCTTCTGGGCGGCCTGCTTGTACAGGTCCAGGCGCTCGGTCTGGGCATAGGGGCCAAAGTCTCCGCCCACCTCGGGACCCTCGTCCCAGTCCAGGCCCAGCCAACGCATGGCGCGCAGGATGATCTGCGTGTTCTCGTCGGTAGAGCGGGTGGGATCGGTGTCGTCAATGCGCAGGATGAACGTGCCGCCGTTAGCACGGGCGAAAGCCCAGTTATAGATAGCGGTGCGGGCGCCGCCGATGTGCAGCTTGCCCGTCGGTGAGGGTGCAAAGCGGACGCGAACGTCTGATGCCATGGAAATCTCCTCGATTGCAGGATGGATGTCTAACCGCACAAGTATAAAGCATCAAAGCAACCTCCGCACAAAGGGCACCGACCCAGTCATTGGGGACAGACTTAAATGATCAGTCTTTGGGCAACCTGTCGGCACTTAGGTAAGGCTGGTCATTTAAGTCCGTCCCCAAAGAGTAGGTGCGGAAAGGGTGTGAATGTTTGATTTACGCGCTATGATGTGCCCTTGCATAGAGAGCCCGGCGGAATGGTAACGGTCGCCGGGACACGTTTTTGAAAGGACAATCATGTCAGAAGAACTTCGTTCCATCCCACCCCAACACGGGTCCTTTGTTTTTACGTCGGAGTCGGTGACCGAAGGTCATCCCGATAAGATCGCTGACCAGATCAGCGACGCCGTCCTCGACGCAATCCTCGCCAAAGAAATAGAGCTGCAGGAGCAGGGCTATATTGCGCCCAACGGTGTGCCCGCCAACGTAGAGAACGTCCGCTGCGCCTGCGAGACCCTCGTGACCACCGGCACGGTCATCGTCGCCGGCGAGATTCGCACCCAGGCCTACGTCGACGTACAGGAAATCGCCCGCGGCGTCATCCGCCGCATTGGCTACAACCGCGCCAAGTTCGGTTTTGACTGCGACACCTGCGGCGTTATGAGCCTCATCCACGAGCAGTCGCCCGATATCGCCCAGGGCGTCGACGAGTCCTTCGAGACCCAGACCGGCGCTACCACCGACCCGATCGACCTGATCGGTGCCGGCGACCAGGGCATGATGTTCGGTTATGCCTCCAACGAGACCAAGACCCTCATGCCCATGCCACACTACCTGGCAAGCCGCCTGGCCGAGCGCCTGGCCGCCGTGCGTCACGACGGTACCCTCGCCTATCTGCGTCCCGACGGCAAGACCCAGGTCACCGTGCGCTACGAGGAAGGCAAGCCCGTCGAGGTCACGACCATCGTCATCTCCACGCAGCACGCCGCCGAGATCGAGGACATGGGCAAGATCAAGGCCGACCTCATCGAGCACGTCATCACCCCGGTCATGGCCGCCGAGAACATGCCGTGGGACAACGCGGAGATCTACGTGAACCCCACCGGTCGCTTTGTCGTGGGCGGCCCCATGGGCGACACGGGCCTCACCGGCCGCAAGATCATCGTCGACACCTACGGCGGCTACGGCCGTCACGGCGGTGGCGCCTTTAGCGGCAAGGACTGCACCAAGGTCGACCGTTCCGCCGCGTATGCCGCGCGCTGGGTCGCTAAGAACGTGGTCGCCGCCGGTCTGGCCGACCGCTGTGAAGTCGAGCTCGCCTACGCCATCGGCGTTTCCAAGCCCCTCTCAATCATGGTCGACACCTTCGGTACCGCGCATGTTGCCGAGGACAAGATCGTCGAGGCCGTCGAGAAGACCTTCGACCTGCGCCCGGGCGCAATCATCCGCGACCTAGACCTGCGTCGCCCCATCTACGAAAAGACGGCAGCCTACGGTCACTTCGGCCGCGAAGACGCCGACTTCACCTGGGAGAAAACCGACCGAGTCGATGAACTCAAAGCAGCCTGCGGCCTGTAAGCTAACGAGAAAAGCCACAGCCAAATAGAAACGCACCAATAGAAGTACCGGCTCCAACCGGTACTTCTTTTTTATTAATCCGGTGGTGAAGATATATCGATATGAGCCCACGCTGCGTCACCAGCTAATGAATTTTGCAGCATGCGCACTTCTACCATGTATCCTTAGTCCCGAGGGGCGGGGCATAAGGTCGATCGCGAGTTCCGCACGAGCCGGAGAGCACTTAATGTGCTCTCCGTGCGAGCAGGACTGCCCGAGCAGGCGACCTTATGCCCCGCCCCTCGGGACGACGAGACAAGGCAAAGGAGCAGCCATGGCAGGCAAGCCACAAACACTAGCTACGACCTCGGCATTCGAGATCTTGGGCCCCGTCATGGTCGGCCCCAGCTCATCGCACACCGCCGGCGCCCTGCGCTGCGCCCAAGTTGCCGCCAGCCTGCTGGAAGGCCGCATCACTAAGGTCACCTTTGGCCTGTGGAACTCCTTTGCCCACACCTACCGCGGCCACGGCACCGATCGTGCGCTCGTCGCGGGCATCCTGGGCCTCGACACCGATGACGAGAACATCAAGCAGGCCTTCGACCTCGCGCACGAGCAGGGCCTCGAATATCACTTTGACATCAAGGGCGACGACGCCTCCATCCACCCCAACACCGTCGACATCGACATGTTCGACGACACGGGCGCCACGGCCCAGGTCCGCGGTGAGAGCCTGGGCGGCGGCAAGATGCGCATCAGCCGCATTAACGGCGTCGGCGTCGACATCTCGGGCATGTACTCCACACTCTTCGTGGCGCACTACGACGTCCCCGGCGTGCTCGCCGCGCTCACGAACCTGCTCGCCTACGCACACGTGAACATCGCCTTCTGCCGCACCTACCGCACCGAAGTGGGCGGCCAGGCCTACTCCGTCTTCGAGACCGACGGCGCGCCCGACGACACCGTCGTCCCCATGCTCCGCAAACTCGACAATGTCGATTACGCGACCTTTATCGAGCTCCCCGGTTCTGCCTCGTCGCTCTCCCCCGGTGTCTCGGCAAAGGAGATCTTCGACGACGGCGAGCAGCTGCTCGATGCGTGCGCCGAGCTCGGCCTGAATATCGGCGCCGTTATGGCCGTGCGCGAGGCGCGTCTGACCGGCGAGGCCCACGCCGTCGCCGCCATGCGCCGCGTGCTCGACGTCATGCGCGAGGAGACCACGACCCCCATCGTCAATCCGCAACGATCGCTCGGCGGGCTTATCGGCGGCGAGGCTAAACTCGTCGATGCCACCGGCCGCAACGATTTGAGCACGAGCCTGATGGGCACCGTTCAAACCGACGCCGTGGCCCGCGCGATGGCCGTGCTCGAGCGCTCCGCCACGATGGGAGTGATCGTCGCCGCTCCCACGGCAGGCTCCGCGGGTGTCGTGCCCGGGTGCGTGCTGGCGCTCGCCGATCACCTTCAGCTCGACGACGAGCAGGTCATGGACGCGCTCTACTGCGCAGCCGCCATCGGCCTCAACCTCGCCACGAGCGCCTGCGTCGCCGGTGCCGAGGGCGGCTGCCAGGCTGAGGTAGGAAGTGCGGCCGCCATGGCAGCCGCCGCGCTGGTGCAGATGCTCGGCGGCACGCCCGGGCAGGCGCTCGACGCCAGTTCCATCGCGCTGAGTAATCTGCTGGGCCTCGTTTGTGACCCCGTCGGTGGCCTCGTGGAGGTGCCCTGCCAAAACCGCAACGCCATCGGTGTGGCAGCCGCCTTTAGCTCCGCGCAGCTTGCACTTGCCGGTATCAAGAGCCTGGTGCCGTTTGACCAGATGGCGCACGTCATGCTCTCCGTGGGCCACGCGTTGCCGGCCACGCTGCGCGAGACGGCAAAGGGTGGCATCGCGCAGGCTCCGGCCGCACTTTCGGCCTGTGCAAAATGCGGTGTGTGCGGATAGCGACAAAGAACGACTCGAAGGTGGGACAAATGTCCCACCTCTTTTGAATGCCACCGTTTCCATACCACAAACAACTAGGTAATCGCTATAATGCAAGCCCAGTAAAAACACGATGAGCCGCAAGGCGAAATTCGAAGGATATGCATACGATGTCGCAAAACGATCGAACTCAACTGATTCCCGATCCGCAGCAGCCGAGCAGGCACACCGGCGGCGTTCAATCGCCGCGTCCTATCGCGCCGAGCCGCGGTCAGCAGCGAGGTGCGGCAAACGTTTCCCAACGTCCGAACAAGCAGCATCAGCAGCGCCAGACAAATGGCAATGCGCCCAAGCAGCCCCCCACGCACGCTCGAGGCGATCGCGGCCCCGCACGCAAACCCGCCGAGAACAATAAGTCGGGCAAAAAGACGACGCTCTTTGTCGTCCTGGGTCTTATCGTCATTGTCTATATCGTAGGCGTCGTAGCGTTTTCCCAGCTAGCCTACCCCAACACAACCATCGCCGGCGTCGACGTCTCGTTCTCCAACGCTTCGTCTGCCGCCACCAAGGTCAACTCGGCATGGAAGCACTATAAGCTCACCGTGACAGGCGATGACTTTAGCTGGACGTATCAGCCCGAGTCCGATGAGCCCATCGTCGACGGCGAAGCTGCCGCAAAAGAGATCATCAGCCACAACGAAGCCTTTGTATGGCCGGTCCGCCTTGTGGAATCCTTAAGCGGAAAGACCAAAACAACCGCTACCTCCAACGAAGTCGATCTTGATCAAGACGTCGACCTGTCCATGCTCTCCGACACTTTTGACCAAAAGAAGTTTGAGGAGGATCTGGGCGCCGCCATCGACGAGTTTAACGAGAGGCGTTCGGGCACGTTCGAGGCCAATAGCTCCTATGACGAGCAGGCCGGCAAGTTTACCGTCGAGAAGGCGCGCTACAACGAAAAACTCGACCGCGAGCATGTCATTAAGTATGCCGAGCTCGAGCTTGCCTCGCTGTCCGAGACCGTAGACCTTTCCAAGCTCGGCAACGATGCCTATGAGCCGCTCAATGGAACGCTGACCGATGATCAGATTCAGGCCGCATGCGATGCCGCCAACAACTTCCTGGGCGTCAACGTGACCCTCAAGCTCAACGGCGAGGATGCCGGCAAGGTTGATGGCAGCTCCGTGTTGCAGTGGATCAGCTTTGCCGATCCGGCCAACCCCACACTCGATACGTCGCAGATCAGCAGCTGGGCAGCCGAGCTCGCCAACGGCTTCAATACCGTGGGCTCCACTCGCTGGTGGACGCGCGCCGATGGCAAGCAATGCGCCGTCGAAGGCGGCGACTTTGGTTGGTCCATCGACAGCAGCTCGCTCGCCAAGCAGGTCGAGGACGCCATTAACAACAAGCAGACCGGCGAAATCGAGATCAAGTACTCCCAGAAGGCCGACACCTTTACTGCAAAGGGAGAGCCCGACTGGAAGGCATACGTCGATGTCGATCTGTCCGAGCAGCACGCGCGCTACTACGACGAGAGCGGCAATATCGTGTGGGAGGCCAACTTTATCTCCGGCAAGCCGGGAGAGGACGCCACCCCCGAGGGCGTATGGCAGATCAACAGCAACAATGGCGCCAGCAAGCTCATCGGTGCCAAGGACCCTGAGACCGGCAAGCCAAAATACGAGAGCCCGGTCAGCTATTGGATGCCGTTTGAGGGAAACATGGTCGGTTTCCACGATGCAACGTGGCAAAACGACAAGAGTTTCGACGATCCCAACTCCTACAAGTGGTGCGGCAGCCACGGATGCATCAACCTTCGCCTGGCCGACGCCAAGGCGCTGCACGATTGCATCAAAGTCGGCCTGTGCGTGGTTGTCCACTCGTAGTGCAACGCGCACATTCATACAACGTGGAACTGCTGCGACCAATCTAACAATTCCGAAAGATACCGTCCTATGCGCCTGCCCCAACCGGCGGGCGCATATACTTATCAAGGTTCTTTCTATAAAGGAGACGCTATGCCGAATGTCCCCAACATCACCCCGGACCCGGATGATACCGAGCACACGCCCGAAGGTGCCACCGAAACGCTTCCTCTGATCACAGACGTACATGCCGACAAGGAGAGCGGACGCACGAACGATACGGTCGAGATTTCCGATGAAGAGGCATATGCCAAGCTCAAGGCAAAACGTGCCGAACGTCGACGCAAAAAGCTGATTCGACGCGGCATTGCCGCCGGCATCGTGGGTGTCATCGCGCTCATTGCTATTGTCGCAACCCTGGTTATCAATGCGCAGCCACAGGGCGATAGCGGGCCTGCGACCGACATGGTGACTGAGGGCACGTTTAGCACAACGGTCGAGGCAAAAGGCCAGCTCAAACCCATTTCGTCCTCAGTGGTCTCCCCTTCTGTCGACGGCACGGTCGATTCGATCAACGTGCAGGCAGGCCAATCCGTCAACGAGGGCGACGTGCTTATGACCATTAAAAACGACGAGCTCGATCGCAACGTTGCCGAGGCGCAGCGTGCAGTTGCAGCCGCTCAAGAAGACCTCGCCAACGCGCAGAAAGTCGCAGCTGCCGCGCAGGCCAACCCAACGACGGACGTCGACGGAGGTTCCGCAGCGGCTGGCATCTCCGCCGCATCAGCGGACACGAACGCCGTATCGGCCGCGCAGCGCAGCCTCACATCGGCCCAGGCAAACCTCGATCAGGCGAACGCCAAGGCCGCCAGCCGTACGGTCACGGCCCCGAGCTCGGGCAACATCGTGGAGCTCAACGCCAAGGTGGGCGCCACGGTAACAGGCGGCATGATCATGGGCGAAAGCGATACGAGCGGCGGCAAGCAGTGCATGCAGATCGCCGACCTGTCCAAGATGAAGGTGACGGTTCAGGTGGGCGAAAAGGATATCGCCAAAATTGCCGTGGGCCAAAGCGCCAACGTGACCTATCCCGCGTTTCCCGATATCGTGAGCCAGGGCACCGTCACGGCTATCGCCTCGGTGGCAAACTCCGACTCCTCCTCCGGGAGCGGCGGCAGTGTGACCTTTAACGTCGACATCCTCATCGAAGCACCTGACAGTCGCCTTAAGCCGGGTATGACTGCCGAGGTCTCAGTAGTGACCGAGAAGCTCGACGACGTAGTGATGGTGCCGACCATGGCGCTGATGACCGAAGATGGCGAGCACTATTACGTCAATCTGGCCACCGATTCGGAGGGCAAAAAGACGCGCCGCGTGAAGGTGACCGTCGTGACGCAAAACGACAACGAGGCTGTAGTCGGTAAGACGCAGGTCAAGCGCGACGACCAAGGCAACGAGATCAACCCAGACGTCCCGGTTACCAAACTTCGCGACGGCGACACCATCGTGACGGATACCGGCACAGGCATGACGGCAGACGGCGGCGACAACATGCCTGCCGACGAGGGCAAGTAATGCGTCCCGTCATCGACATTCGCAACGTGCATCGCATCTTTGAGAGCGAAGCGGGTTGCGCCCATATCTTGCACAACGTGAGCCTGGCAGTAGATCCCGGTGAGTTCGTTGCCATCACCGGCCCCTCGGGCTCAGGCAAGTCGACGCTCATGAACATCCTGGGCTGCCTGGACAAACCGACGGCGGGCGATTACTTCCTGCAAGGGCTCAACGTCGCCGAGCTCGACGATGACGAGCTCACCGAGGTGCGAGCGCTGAGCATCGGCTTTGTCTTTCAGAGCTTTAATCTGCTGCCGCGCCTGACGGTGATCGAAAACGTCATGCTGCCGCTGTCCTACACCAATGTGCCGCGCAGCCAGCGCGAGATGCGCGCCGTACACGCGCTGCGGGCCGTCACGCTTCCGGTCGACCATTGGGACCATCGTATATCGGAGCTGTCGGGCGGACAGATGCAGCGCGTCGCCATCGCGCGCGCCCTTGTCAACGATCCACCCATCATTTTGGCCGACGAGCCGACGGGCAACCTGGACTCCGCCACGGGAGCGCTCGTCATGGAAACCTTCCACAAGCTCCAGGAGCGCGGCAAAACCATCGTGCTTATCACACACGACCCCGGCATCGCCGCCGAGGCCGACCGTGCCGTGACCATCCGCGACGGTCGCATTCACGACGGCGCGTATATTCCGCATGCACCGCGGACCCTACGCAGCGCCGTAGATAGCCTGCCCATGATTTCCGCCTCCGCCAACCCGCCGAAAGGAGTGATGGCATGAGCGCCCGCGATCTTATCCAGGAAGCCCTTCACTCGCTCGAGGCCAACAAGGGGCGCAGCCTGCTCACCATCCTGGGCATTGTCATCGGCATCGCCTCGGTCATTGCCATGACTTCGCTCATCGGCGGCATCCAAAACAGCTTGGTCAACAGCCTGGGCCTCAACGCAGCTCGCATGGTTCAGATCTATTCGTCCCAAGAACTCTCTGATTCTGACGTCCAGAAGCTTAAAAAACTGGTGCCGCAGATAGAACAGATCGGCATTGTCAAAAGCGCGTATACCGAGTACAAGACCGGCGATAAAAGCTATACCGTCATGGCACAGGGTGTCGATAGCGACATACTCGACGCCGTGGGTGCCAGTAAGCTCGTTGCGGGGCGCACCTACACCGATGTCGAGTCAAAGGCAGGCTCGCGCGTGGCGCTCATCAGCCGCGGCGGCGCCGATCAGCTTTACGGCAACGAACAGGATGCGCTGGGAAAAACCATCAAAGTGTCCAACGGCGAGGTGCAGATTGTAGGCGTGATTGATGGCGGCAGCGACTCCATGGGCTCGCTCACTTTGTATATGCCACGCGAAACCATCTCCGGCCTATTTGGCGACGAGAATCCTTCATTCCCCAGCGTAACGGCACTTGCCGCCGAGGGCACGGACATGGATGAGCTCTGCAAGACCATCGAGTCCAAGGTGCGCGCGATGAAGGGCATCGCGGAGGATAATGAGTACGACAGTGTATCGGCGACCTCCATGAAAAGCGCTATCGACTCCCTCAATTCCTTTATGGGCGCCTTCTCGCTCATCATGGGTGCTGTCGCCAGTATCTCGCTGCTTGTCGGCGGTATCGGTATTATGAACATGATGCTCACCAACGTGACTGAGCGCATCCGCGAGATCGGCATCCGTCGCGCTCTGGGCGCCAGTCGTCGCGATATCACCGCGCAGTTTTTGGCCGAGTCCTCGGCGCTGTGCGTCACCGGTGGCCTGCTGGGTGTCCTGATAGGCTATCTGCTGGCCTGGGGCCTCGCGATGTTTGCCTCCGGATCCGGGATTCTTGGCGAGCTCGGTGCCAGCGGGCAAATCACCCCGAGTTTTTCAATCGCCACGGTGCTGCTGGCCTTCGCCGTCTCCGTCGGCATCGGCGTAATCTTTGGCTTCTACCCCGCTCGACGCGCGGCAAAGCTCGACCCGGTGGAGTGCCTACGCTACCAGTAAGCCACCACCAACAAGTTGCGGTGAATTAGGGACTGAATATGCTATCTAGCAGCAAAAACAGACACTATTTCACCGCAACTCATTGAAGGGCTGTTTGCGCCAGTTCCGGGCGTCGTCCTCGAGCTACTGGCGGATAACGGGCTTGTACGGGTCGAGCTTGCTCGGGGCGATCCTCCTCGCGGGCGGGAGGGCGCGCTAGGCGCGGCGAGCGCCTAGCGCGCGAACTCCCGTAAGAGCGCATCTTCCACTTCCCGAAGCGAAAGGGTCCCGCCTCCCTCGGCGGGACGGGTGACCACGATACAGCGCGCTCCCACGGCGCGCGCTGCGGCGAGCTTCTCGGCCGTGCCGCCTACGGTTCCCGAGTCCTTGATCACAAGCCACTGGGCGCCCACCTGCCGAAGCATCGCCTCGTTGAGCTCGCGGGTGAAGGGCCCCTGCATGCCGATGACATGCGACGGCGAAAACCCCGCGTCGATGCACTTCGTTATAGCACCGGGCAGCGGGAGCACACGCACGAAGAAGCGCTCCGCGAAATCGGCGACGCGCGTGTAGGGGGCAAGCTCCTTGCTCCCCGTCGTGAGAAGAACGCGACCCGGGTTCTCGGAGAGAAAGCGCGCCGCGCAGGCAATCGACGCGACCGGCACGATGCCTTTGGGCAGCGCCTCGACCGGGCGCGCAAGGCGCAGGCATCGTGCACCCACGGCGAGCGAAGCGGCCCGGATGTTGTCGCTTGCGAGCGTAGCGAAGGGGTGCGTGGCGTCGACGACGATGCGCGCGCCGGAAAGCTCGCGCTCCATGTCGGCATCGTCGAGCCTGCCCGCATGCACCTCGATGCCCGGAAGCTCACCCAAAAGCTCGCCTCCGTACTCGGTTGCCGCGTAGGCACGGGCGGGGATGCCCGCCCCGCTCGCCCATTCGCACAGAAGGCGGCCCTCGGTGGTGCCGGCGAAGATGCGCAGCGCCGGCACGGATGCGGGGGCCGTCACTTCGCGCCACCCGTGCGCGTGATCTGGTAGAGCAGCGCGTTCATAATGGCGGCCGCCACGGTCGAGCCGCCCTTGCGACCCCTCGCGACGATGGCCGGCACGCGTCGCGCGAGTAACTCCTCTTTCGCCTCGACCACGTTCACAAACCCGACCGGCACCCCAACGATGAGCGCGGGCGCGATCTTCCCCGCGTCCATGAGCTCGGCGAGGCGCAGAAGTGCTGTGGGAGCGTTGCCGACGGCCACGATGAGCGGACCCTCGATGCCGCTAGCTTTGTCCATGCTCGCAACGGCGCGAGTCGTGCCCGTGGCGCGCGCAGCCGCGGCGACATCGGGGTCGGCCATGTAGCACACGGCCTTGCAGCCGAGCTTCTCGAGCGCGGGCTTGCTTATGCCTGCGAGCGCCATGTTCGTGTCGGTGAGCACCGTGGCCCCTGCGCGCAGTGCTTCGAGCGCACAGTGCGCGGCGTCATGGGTGAACACGAGGGAATCGGCGTACGAGAAGTCGGCAGTGGCGTGGATGACGCGCTTCACGACGGGCTCTTCGAGCGGCGGGAACGTGCGGCCGCCAAGCTCTTCGGTGATGATCTCGAAGCTGCGCCGCTCGATGTCGCCGGGCGCCATCTCCTTGGAATCCATCTAGTACTCCACTCCTTCCCTTGCACATATCCCCTGCTCGTAGGGATGTTTCTCGCACCGCATCTCGGTTATGTAGTCGGCCTTCTCCACGATCTTGCGGGAAGGCGCGCGCCCGGTGAGCGCTACTTCGACGCCGCGCGCGGACATATCGAGCGCGCGGTCCACGAGCGCCTCGTCGACAAGCCCCTTCGAAAGCGCGTCGAGCGCCTCGTCGAGCACGAGCAGTCCCTCTTGCGCGCCCTCGAGCTCGGCGAGCGCAGAAGCGAGGTTCCCATCGTGCAGCTCGCACGTCGCGGCAAGTTCTTCCGACGTCATCGACCAGGTAAACTTGTCCGACACCTTCCCCGCGAACACGGGCACGCCGAAATGCTCGGCGAGCAGGCGCACCTCCCCGCTTTCGCCGTCTTTCAGGAACTGCACGACGACGACGCGGCGGCCTGCAGCGAGCATGCGAAGGGCGAGGCCCATCGCCGCCGTGGTCTTGCCTTTGCCGTCGCCATGATACACGTGGATCATGCGCCCTCCTCGATAATGCGGTAGACATACTCCATGTCGAGCGCCCCGCGCACGACGTCGGCCAGGCGGTCAAACTCGCGCGCACGGTGATCGGCCGCGGACGCCGCGCCCGCAGCACCCACGACGCTCTCGGGCAGGCCGCGCATGCGCGCGAGCGAGCGCGCGAGGGCGAGCGCAACCCCCGGTTCGTCGAACAGGCCGTGGAGATAGGTTCCGAACACGTTTCCGCAGGCCGCGCCTTCTGGTTTGCCGCCAATTGTGCCCGCAGGGGCGCAGGAGACGGTCGTTTCGCCGTCGTGAATCTCGTACCCGCGCGCCGTCATGCCGTTCCACGCCGAGAACGCGCCTTGGGCGCCCGTGATGCGCAGCTCCGACTGGGCGAGGCGCTTTTCCTCCTTGAACACCGTACTTGCAGGGATGAGCCCGAGCCCGCGCGCGGTGCCAGCGCCTTCCCTGCCGTGCGGGTCGGAAAGCTCGTCTCCCAAAAGCTGGTAGCCTCCGCATATGCCGAGCACCGGCGTGCCCGCGCCCGAAAGCGCGCGTACACAGGCTCCGATGCCGCTAGCCGCAAGCCAGCGCGCGTCGTCGAGCGTGGTCTTCGAGCCGGGAAGCACCACCAGGTCGGGTCGGCCCAGATCGGTCGTCGAGGAAACGTAGCGCACGCCCACGCCGGGCACGCGCGAAAGCGGGTCGAAGTCGGTGAAATTCGACAAATGCGGAAGGCGCACGACGGCGACGTCGATGACGCCGCGCGCCTCGCGGGCAGATAGGCGCGGCGCGAGCGAGTCCTCGTCGTCAAGGTCGAGCGTAAGATACGGCACGACACCCACGACGGGAACTCCGCACATCTTCTCGAGCGGGGCCAAACCCGGGCGCAGGATTTCCACATCGCCGCGGAACTTGTTTACCACAAGCCCCCGCAAAAGCGCGCGGTCCTCGGGCGCAAGGAGCGCGACCGTGCCGTAGAGCTGGGCAAATACCCCGCCCGGGTCGATGTCGCCCGCAAGCAGCACGGGGGAGGACACGGCGCGCGCGAGCCCCATGTTGACGATGTCATTTTCGGCAAGGTTGATTTCGGCGGGGCTGCCGGCGCCCTCGATGACGATGACGTCGTTTTCCTCCGCGAGCGAATCGAACGCCTCCAAAATCTGCGGCATGAGCGCCTTCTTTCGCGCGAAGTAGTCCCTCGCAGCGAAGGCTCCCTGCGCCTTGCCGGCCACGATGAGCTGGCTTCGGTGGTCGCTTTCGGGCTTGAGAAGGATGGGGTTCATGCGCACGTCGGGCGCGATGCCGCACGCCTCGGCCTGCATGATCTGGGCGCGCCCCATCTCGAGCCCGTCGGCCGTGACACCGCTGTTGAGCGCCATGTTCTGGCTCTTGAAGGGAGTCACGCGCAGGCCGTCCTGCGAAAGCACACGGCACAGCCCCGCCGCAAGCAGGCTCTTCCCCGCGTTCGACATGGTGCCCTGGATCATGATGGGCTTCGCCCTACCCACGGGTATCGACCTCCTTCGCCGAGCCTCGGCCATCCGCGCCCGCCATAGCGCCGCTGCAAGAAGCGCCGCCCCGTTCGTCGGGTTCGCCTTCGCCCGATGCACCTTCCGCCCGAAGCACGCGGCTGAACGCCATCGCAAGCCGGGCATTCTCCTTGCGCGTGCGCACCGCGACGCGGCACCAGAAACGGGACAGTACCGAAAACGAGTCGCACGTGCGGACCAAAACCCCCTGTTTATACAGGCGCTCGGGGATGTCTTTCGCCGGCGTGCGGACTAAAAGGAAGTTCGCATCCGATGGCACGACGGAAAGCCCGAGCGAGGAGAGCTCGTGGGAAAGCCACGCTCGCTCGCCCGCCAATACATCGCGCGTGCGCGAGACGTATTCAACGTCTTCCAGGGCGGCGATGCCCGCGGCCTCGGCGACCGAGGAGACGGGCCACGCCTGCCCCGCCCGGCGAATCCCCTCGATGAGTTGGGCGTTTCCGCTGATCAGATATCCCAACCGCAAGCCCGCCATTCCGTAGAGCTTGGTGAACGCGGAGAGCACGGCCACATGGCGCGAACACGCGGCGCGTGCGGCCACGCTCCTTTCGCGGGCGTCGGGCGCAAATCCGAGAAAGCACTCGTCCAGGACGAGCAGCGCGCCCACCTGCTCGCAGCGGCAAGCCGCGGCATCGATCACGCTGGGGTCGACGAGACGCCCCGTCGGGTTGTTCGGATTGCAGAGGTACGCCACGTCTCCCGGCCCCTCGATCGCGCGGGCGAAGGAGGCGGGCACGTCGAAGTCGTCCGCTTCGGAGAGCGGGAACTCCTGAACGCATGCGCCGTAGTACGATGCCGCCTCCGCATATTCAGAGAACGTCGGCGCGCACACGACGACGCGTTTCGGACGCACCGCCGCGGCGAGCCGCCAGATGATGTCGGACGCGCCCGCGCCGCAGACGATAGTATCTTCGGGAATGCCCTGGGCGCGCGCTAGGGCGCGAACGAGGGCGAGGCTTTCCCTATCGGGGTAGGCGTCGATTCGAGAAAGCGCCTTGCAAGCTGCGGCGACGGCGCGCGGCGAGGGGCCTGCCGGATTCACGTTCACCGAGAAGTCAATGAGGTCGGAGGCGCCCCCTTCGCAAGCGATGCCGAGCGATTGCGTGCTACCCCCATGCGCACGGGCACGCAGGATTCCCCCGGCAGCCCGGAGCGCGACGTGGTCTTCCCTCATGCCATCGCCCCCACGGCGAGCACGACCGCCGCGCGCGCGGAACCGAAGACGACGAGCGCGCATACGGACGCGGCGAGCATGAGCCTTGTCGCCCGGGCGATGTCGCCCCACTCGATTTCACGGGACGCGTCGCCTATCGTCGGTTTCTCAACGAGCTTGCCAAAATACACCGCGGGTCCTGCCAGGCGCAGCCCGAGCGCGCCCGCGCACGCTGACTCAGTCTGTGCCGCGTTCGGGCTCGCATGGCGACGCCTGTCGCGGCGCCAGATGCACGCCGCCCCGCGCGCGTCGAGCCCGACGATCGGGCACACGGCGATCATGATCAGGGCCGATAAGCGCGAGGGAATCCAGTTCACCGCATCGTCGAGGCGCGCCGAGGCGCAGCCGAAGTCGATGTAGCGCTCGTTTTTGTAGCCCACCATGCTGTCGAGCGTGTTCACTGCCTTGTACGCCATGCCCAAGGGCGCACCCCCGATCATAAGGTAGAAAAGCGGCGCGATGACGCCGTCGCTCGCGTTCTCCGCCACCGTTTCCACGGCGGCACGCGCGACGCCGTGCTCGTCGAGAACAGACGTGTCGCGTCCCACGATGAGCCCGACGGCTTCGCGCGCCGCGACAAGGCCGCCCTTCGAGAACGCGCGGGCCACGGCCAGGCTCTGGCGGCGCAGCTCGCATGCCGCGAGAATCTGATAGCTCGCCCATGCCTCGGCAACGAAGCGCAAGCCAGAGTGAACCATGCCGCAAAGATGCAGGATGCCCCAGGTCAAAAGCCCACACGCAAGCGGAAGCGCCACGGCGAGCACAAGACCTGCGGCGCGCGTGCCCGCGGACGTTTGCGGGAATGCGCCCCGCAGGCGGCCTTCGGCCCACGTGATCGCGCGCCCCATGGCGACGACGGGATGGGGAAGCCAGCGCGGGTCGCCGAAGGCAAGGTCGGCCGCAAACCCGGCGACGACAGCAAGAATCGTCATCACCGGGCATCGCCCCCCGAAACGGGGCGAACATCGCGAAGGCAGTGCCCATCCCAGGTGGCAGACCATGCGCCGCCCGGCTCGGTATGCACGTCGAAGTATCCAAATTTCGGGACAGCTAGCTCGGAGAGCAGCGCTTTCACGGTACCCGCGTGAACGACGAAGACGGCGCGCCCACTCCCCTGGGCACGCTCCGATTTGCACGCCTCCCGAAACGCCGCGACGACGCGGCGGGTGAAATCGTTCTTGCCCTCGCCATGCGGGCAGCGCGTCTCGCACCAGGAGTCTACCCAGGCGCGGTAGCGCGCATCCTCTTTAAGCTCGGCGGCGCCTCGTCCCTCGAAGTCGCCGAAATCCATCTCGCGCAGACCGGGGCACGCCATAAGCTCCGCGTTCGGGAAGAGGATGCGCGCCGTCTGGTCGGTGCGGGCCATGCCGCTCGTGATAACACGGAACACGTCACGATAGCACGCGAGGTCGCGCAAAGCGCGCTCGCCCGCGCTCGACAGGGGCTCGTCGGTGCCCGCCCCGCTGTAGCGATGGTCTTCCGTGCCCGCCGTGGCACCATGGCGCACGAAGACGACTTCCAAAGGCGCGCCCGCGCCCTGCGTCCCTCGAGGCGCATCATCAAGGTTTCCCTTGATGACCTGGGGAATCCCGCACGTCATGCGCACGACGACGTCGGCGCGCGCAGCGAGCGCGCATCCCAGGCGCCCCGCGCGCTCGCGCCATTGGGCGTCTTCCGCACGCATAGGGACGACCCCCGAGCCGACCAAGGACAGAATCACTACGTCGAAGCCGATCAGCCGCTCGAGCGCCCGGTCAGCGTCGAGCGCGCGTACGAGTTCCTCAGCACAGTAAGCGACACGGCCGGCAAAAGCCGCGGGCACGCCGCCTTCCGCAAACTGCGCCGCGTCGACGAAATCGTCCGCCGCGAACCCGAGCTTTTCGCGCACGAAGGTCCTCTTCCCGGAATGCGCGCCACCTACCACGAGCATCATAGGAGCATGCCCCCCGCCACCAGCATGGCAAGCATCGCGAGCTCGGCCCATTGCAGAAACCATCCGGCCAAATCCCCCGTCACCCCGCCGAAGCGGGACAGGGCAACATGGCGGTACCACGCGAGCACCAAAAGCCCCGCCACCGCCATAAGGGCGCCGACGGCCTGAGCGCACGCGACCATCCCTGCAGCCGAAGCCGCAGCGAAAGCGCAAAGCGGCACGACGATCGCCGCGCGCTTCTTAGCAGGTGAGAGCCCCGCGGCCATGCCGTCCGCACGCGCGGCAGGCCAGCATTCAACGGCGAGCCCCGAAAGCGAGCGGGAGAACACGAGCGAGCACAGAAGCGCGAGGAACGCCCCCGCCGTAAGCGACAACGCGGTGAAAAGGGAAAACTGCAGAATAAGGTACACAACAACACCGATGACCCCGAAGGCGCCCGCCCGCGGATCGTGCATGATCTCGAGCTTTCGCTCGCGCGGGGCCCAACTTGCAAGCGCATCGGAGGTGTCGCAGAGCCCGTCTAGGTGGATGCCTCCCGTCACCGCCACAGGCAGCGCCACGAGCACGGCCGCGACGATGGTCGCGGGCACGCCGAGCAGGTTCGCCACGTGCCCCCACGCCGTCATGAGGAAGCCTTCCGCAAGGCCCACCAGGGGAAACGCGGCAAGTGCATGGGTTGACCCGAAATCGGTCCAGGCCGATTTCGGGACGGGGATGCGCGAGAACGTTCCGAACGCCGCGCCGATTGCCTCTGCTATCTTCACCTTGTAGGTCCTTCACCTTTCATCCACACGGGAATCCCGCATACCACTTCGACTGCGCGGTCGGCCAGCGCCGCCACGCCCGCGTTCACGCGCGCGAGCGCGCGCCTCCATGCCTCGGTCCCCTCATCGTAGCGCATCCCATCGGCGAACACGTCGACGGTGACCACCACCGTATACGCAGCGGCCTGAGCGAGCCGTTCGATGCCTCCGAGCACCTCGCGCGCCGCAGCGTCGGGGTCACGTGGGGACAAGCCGCCTTCCGCGAAAAGCTCGTTCGCAACCAGGTTGCCCACGTCCTCCAAAAGAAGCGTGCAGCCGCGCGGAAGCCCGGGCACTGCGTCGCCCACGTCACGCGTGCGCTCGAGGGTGGAAAACCCCTTGCCCTCGCGCAGCGCCCGATGGCGCGCGATGCGGCGGGCGCCCTCTTCCCCGAAGGGCTCCATCGTTGCCAGGTACACGCGGGGGCCGTCCTGCCCGAGGCACAGGGACTCGGCGTAGGCGCTCTTGCCGCTCGCGGCGGCGCCGATGACGAGCGTCACCGTCATTTCCCGGCCTCGAAATGCTCGTAAGCAGCCATGCCAGTCGCCGTGAACGTCTTCCCATCCCGGTACACGCGCAGCGCCGAATCCAGAAGGGGCAGATACGCCATGGCGCCCGCGCCCTCGCCCAAGTGCATGCCTGCGTCGAGGGGCGCCTTTATGCCGAGCTCGCGAAGGAGCTCGTGGCTTGCGGGTTCGCTTGATGCGTGGGTGCCCACGAGGTAGCCCAAGGCGTTGGGGCACAGGCGCACCGCGCACAGGGCCGCCGTGCAGGATATAACCCCATCGAGGAGCGCCGGCGCCTTCGAGGCCGCGGCCCCCAGGTAGAAGCCGCACATCGCCGCGATGTCGAAGCCGCCCACCTTCGAGAGCACGTCGATCGGGTCGGCGGGATCGGGCGAGTTCGCGTCGATAGCGCGCTCGACCACGTCGCGCTTGCGCGCGAGCGAGGCGTCCGAGAGCCCCGCGCCGCGCCCGACGAGGCTCCGCACGTCCGCCCGGATGAGCACTGCGGCCACCGCCGCCGAGGTGGTCGTGTTGCCGATGCCCATCTCGCCCGCGGCGAGAAGGCGCACGCCGGCGCGGACAAGCCCGCACGCGACGGCGATTCCGACCTCGATCGCGCGCACGGCCCCATCGCGAGACATAGCGGAGCCGTGAGCGATGTTGCCGCTCCCCCGCCGCACGTTCGCGCGCACCATGCGCGCGTCTTCTATGCCCCGGGCCATACCCACGTCGACGGGCACGACCTCGGCACCCGCGAACGCCGCCATGCGGCAGGCGCTCGCGGCCCCCTCGCACATGTTACGCGCGACGGCTCGCGTCACGTCTTGTCCGCTTTGCGACACGCCTTCGGCAACGACCCCGTTGTCGGAGAAGAATACCGCGAGCGCACGGGGAAACTCGGCCACCTCGGCGCTCCCCTGAGCTGCGGCGATACACGCGACGGCGTCTTCAAAGTCGCCCAATCCCCCCAAGGGGTGCGCGATGGAGTCCCACGCGGCGTACGCGGCGGCACGGGCGCACTCGTCTGCGGGCGCGATCCGGGAAAGCGCGGCTTCGAGCACGGCGCCCGGAGCCGACGAGAACGCTCGCTCGACTTCCTCGCGGATGCAGGCAAGCGCGGTTTCGGTTGCTTCAGCCATGCCGTCTCCTCTCTGCGAACGACGCTGCGGCAGACGCGAACGCGCGCGCAACGTCGGGGTTAGCAGGATAGTACACATGCGGGAAGCCCGCCACCAGGGACGGGGTGGTCGTCATGCACGGCCAGCCCTTGTCGCGCCGGGGCTTCTGCGCCCAAAAGTCGCCGCCCGGGCAGGTGGACTGCCAGTAGTGGAACTCGTGCGCGCGGATGCGTGTGCCGCGCGGCCCGTAGAGCCCGTCGCGTTGGGAAGTAAGCTCCACGTACCCGAAATGGGACAGCCTTCCCCCGTTCTCGCTTGCGCCCTCAAGGGCGCCCGCAACAGGCCAGCGCCGCCCCTCGCTATCGGCGATTTCGCGCTGCAGGTACAGAAACCCACCGCATTCGGCGACCGTCGGCATGCCGGACTCCACCGCGCGCCGCACCGCCTCGCGCATCGGCGCGTTCTCGGAGAGCTGCCGCGCATGGAGCTCCGGGTAGCCGCCCCCCAGATAGAGGGCGCTTGTCCCCCGGGGCAACTCGCTATCACACAGGGGGCTGAAAAAGGCCAGCTCGCAACCCAGATCCTCGAGCGCGCGCAGGTTCTCCTCGTAGTAGAACGAGAACGCCTCGTCACGCGCAACGGCGACGATGGGCCGCGCTCCCGCGATCGGCTCCAACCGGTAAGGTTCCTCGCGGATATCGGGTGCCGTCGCCGCCATTTCGAGCAAGCGGTCGACGTCGACGCTCTTTTCCACCAGCTCGGCCATCTTGTCGATGCGCGCGGAGAGCTGCTCGACCTCGTCGGCGGTCACAAGCCCCAGATGCCGGCTTTCGAGCGAGAACGCCTCGTCGGCGGGGATATTCCCCAAAACCGCGACGCCCGTGTGCTTCTCGATCGCAGGCGCCGCGTAGGCGCAGGCAGCGGCGCTCGTCTTGTTCAGCACGACGCCGCGCACGTTCGCACAAGGCAGGAACTCGGCGATGCCGCGGATTACAGCGGCGAGCGATAAAGACGCCCCGCGCCCGTTCACCACTAAAACGACCGGCGTTTCCGTGTCGCGCGCAACCTGGTAGCTGCTCGCGTCGGCCACGCCGGGCGCCATGCCGTCGTAGA
Organism: Collinsella sp. AM43-1; assembly: GCF_003467925.1. Taxonomy (NCBI): domain Bacteria; kingdom Bacillati; phylum Actinomycetota; class Coriobacteriia; order Coriobacteriales; family Coriobacteriaceae; genus Collinsella; species Collinsella sp. AM43-1. Next base: position 45,821 of record NZ_QSFR01000005.1, read on the forward strand.
AGCCCATAACCCCCTCGAGCACCGCGACATCCGCGCCCGCGGCGCCGCGTGCGAGCAGGGCGCGCAGCGTCGGGGCGTCGGTGAAGAAGCCGTCTAAATTGCCCGAGCGCGCACCCACGACGCGGCGATGAAAGAGCGGGTCAATGTAGTCGGGGCCGCATTTGAAGGCCGCGCATGCAATGCCGCGGCGCGCGAGCGCGCGCAGGAGCGCGCACGTTACGACCGTCTTGCCGCTCCCGCTCGAGGGCGCAGCGACCATGAAGCGCGGGATGGACGTGCTCACCGGGCGCCGCCTTCCCCACCTGCGGCGCTGCAGTTAGTAAGCGAGACCACCTCAACGGATGGGTTCCCCTCGACAGAGGGGTTCTCCCCGAAAGGCGACTCAGCAAGCGCGCCGACTTCGGCAAGCTCCTCGGCATCCGCGCTCGCACCGCGCGCACTGACGAGGAACACGGGGTTTTGCGCCTTCATAAGATGGTGCGAGCCTACAGCCTCGGCACGGGCGGCCGACACCTGGCACGCCTCGAACCCCTTAAAGCGCGAACCCGAGAGGAGCGCGCACGCCTCGGTGAGCGTCTCAACGGTGACGCATGGCACGCACAGGCGAACCTGCGAGTTCTTCTCGAGCGCCGCCTCCACGATGGAGGGAAGCTCGCCCGCGCTCCCGCCGACGAACACGGCGTCGGGGACAGGCAGTTTCGCGAGCGCTTCGGGGGCGACACCGGGGACCGCATGCACGTTGCCGCACCCGAATGCATCCGCGTTCTCACGGATGAGCCGCACGCCGGCCGCGTTGCGCTCGACCGCCCATACCGACCCCGCTCGCGCGACGAGCGCCGCCTCGATCGACACGCTCCCCGTGCCGGCGCCGACATCCCACACGGTGTCGGTCGCGGTAAGGCGCAGCTTCGCGAGCGCGACGGCGCGCACCTCCTGCTTGGTCATGGGAACGTCGCCGCGGATGAAGAGCTCGTCGGGAATGCCCGAGGAAGCGTACGGCCAGCGGGAGCTCGCGGCGCGGGATGCGCCCGCAGAGTCCGCCGCGAAAGAAGCAGCCGCGGGCGCAGACGCGCCGGCCGGCGCCTCGGAGGCTGCGCTAGAGCCCGCAGGCGACCCGGCGCAGCCTGCGAACTCGATAAGCATCACGTTCAAGTCGTCGAACGTCTGACCTGCGATTTCACTTGCGGTCGCGCAGGTGATGCGCTCGTCGGGGTACGACAGGCGCTCGGCCACCGTCACGCGCGCGTCCCCGAAGCCCGCCTGCACAAGCTCGCCCGAAAGCCGCGAGGGGTCTTCCCCGCCCGACGTGGCGAGGAAGAGCTCACCTGCGTGCTCGGCCTCGGCCACGATGTCGCACGCCACGCCGTGAGCGCTCGCGAAGCGCCAATCCTGCCATGGACGCGCGAGGCGCGCGGCGAGATACGACGCTGAGCTTATGCCGGGAATGACGCGCACGTCCACCTGCGCGTCGCCGGAGAGCGCCTCCACCAGGCGGCGCGCGCCGCTGAACAGCCCCACATCGCCCGTCATCACGACCACGGCGCGCTGCCACGACACAGCATCGGTGAGCGCGGCGACGATGTCCGCCGTCTTCACGAGCTCGCATCTCACCACGTCGGGCGGCACGTCGATGCTGACAAGCGCGCGATGAGCGCCGATGACCACGTCGGCGATGTCGATCGCGTCGAGCGCCGCGCGCGAGAGCAAGTCGGGGTTTCCGGGCCCCGCCCCGATGATCGTTACCTTTCGCATGGAATCTCCCGATACCCGCGCGGCGTGACCATACGGCCGCCTACGCGCTTCGTGTCCGCGTTGCCGACGAACACGGTGGTGAACATGTCGGCGTCGAACTCCCCCAGCTCGGAGAGCCTGCACATGCCCGACTGCTGCCCCTCGCGTCCGATGTTGCGTACCCAGCCGCAGAGCGTGTCGGGGGCCTTCCATTCGAGCATAATCTTCGCCGCGCGCGAGAGCCTGTCGGCGCGCTTTCTGCTGCGCGGGTTGTACAAACAGATGCAGAAGTCGGCGCTCGCCACGGCGGCGAGCCTGCGCTCGATGACCTCCCACGGCGTGAGCAGATCGGAGAGCGACACGACCGCGAAGTCGTGGGCAAGCGGGGCGCCGAGCACCGCCGACCCGCTCTGAGCCGCGGTGGCCCCGGCGATAACTTCCACGTCTACATCGGGGTAGTCCTCAGCAAGCTCCAGCACGGGGCTCGCCATGCCGTACACGCCCGCGTCACCGCTGCACACAAGCGCCACGGCTTCTCCGCTCTGCGCGCGCGAAAGCGCCAGGCGGCACCGTTCGACCTCGTGCATCATCGGCGTCGCGAGATGCGCCGCGTCGGGCACGGCGGCGAGCGCGAGCTCCACGTATTTCGTGTACCCCACAACGATGTCGGCCGCCTCGAGCGCGCGCTGAGCCGCAATCGTCATGCCGTCGGGGCCGCCCGGGCCGATCCCCACCACGAAGAGCTTTCCCATCACAGCTCCTTAAACGAAAGTTCGATAGTTACCTTGGAAAACGCGACGGTCACGCCGCCGTGAGCGAGCTTCGGGAAGATAAGTTTGCCCCCGTCCGCGAGCGCCGCGCGCTCGCACACGTTGTCGACCCCCACCGTCGCGCGCACGAAATCAGATGGCGAAACGCTGCCTTCGACCTGCGACAACTCCTCTACGGAATACGTCGCAAGCGGAATCTTGCGCGCGCGGCAGAAGGCGAGCAGACCCTCCTCGTGCGCCTTCACGTCGATCGTCGCCGCCTCGCGCACGGCCGAAGGCGAGATACCCGCCTGCCCGCACGCGAGAAGAAACGCCTCCCCGATCGCTTCGGCGCACGCACCGCGACGGCACCCTATGCCCGCAACGATGCAGGGCACGACAAGGCGAAGCGGCTCGGGCGCAGGCTCCTGCGCCCGCACGCCCGCCGGCTTCCCCGTCTCACCGGCGGGCACAACATCGCCCGTCGTCTCCGCTGCGCGAAGGGACGCACCTGCATTCGCGCCAGCGAACGGCGACACGACGATATCGGCCCGAGCGCGGTCGGACGCAATGTCAACCCCCTCAGGCGGCTGTCCCGAAATCGGCATGTCGGAATAGAGCGCCACGCGCCCGCCCGAAAGCAGCCGCGCCGACACTCGCTTGATGGCCTCGGGATTCGAAACGGCGAGCCCCGCACAGCGCGCCCACGTATCCACCGCCCACACGCCGCGGACGTCGGTCGCCGTGGTGATGACGGGGATGGCCCCTGCCGCGCGTGCCACAGTTTGCGCAAGCTCGTTCGCACCGCCCAAATGCCCCGACAAAAGCGGGACGGCAAAGCGCCCCGCCTCGTCGATCGCCACAACCGCGGAATCGCTTGCCTTCGAGGCGACATGCGGCGCGATCGCCCGCACGGCGATGCCCGCCGCGCCCACGAACAGGAGCGCGTCCGACGCTTCCCACGCGAGCGCCGTCCATGCGCGCAGGTCGGCCTTCCCCTCGCCGAACCCGCGCGAAACGGAAACGTTCCAGCCAGGGTCATCTTCACCTGTCTGCGCGCAATCGGAAAGCGCACGTGCGACGCGCCCCGCCAACGCATACCCCCTCTCAGTGAACGCTATGCAGGAAATCCTCATCTAGCGCACCACCATCGTCGAGAAGTAGCTGCCCCGATCGGGCACATCGTCGAGCGAGCGGTACACGCGCTCGCCCGGAAGCCCACAGTCCTCTACGAGCTCGGCACCGTCGAAGGCGCCCTCCTCGCGAAGGATGCGCTTCGTGTCCGCAAGCGAGCGGCGCGCCTTCATGACCACCTTCGTCCCCGGCCAGCCGATTGCGTGGCGCACGTCGTCGTAGCCGCCGGGCACGATGTGCAGAGGCGACGACATCTCGGGCGTGAGGTCGCGCTCGAGCGCCGCGGCGACCGCGCAGAAGCTCGGCACGCCGGGAATAGCGCACGCCTCGAACCCGCGGGCGCGCACGTCGGGCGCTATGCGCTGGAATGTGGCGTAGATGCTCGGGTCCCCCAGGTTCAGCAGCGCGACGTCGCGGACCGCATCCAGGTGCGCGACAAGCTCGCGAACAAGCGAGGCATGCTCGGCCGCGCGGCGCTCGGCGTCGCGCGTCATCGAGAATCGCACGGGGATCACCGTCTTGCCTGTAAGGTCGACGGCGCCGCGCACGATGTCAAGCGCGACCATGGCCCCGTCCGCCGTCTGCGGCGCGGCGATGACCGGACACGATTCGATTGTGCGGACGGCCTTGATCGTGAGCAGCTCAGGGTCGCCAGGCCCCGTGCCCGCCCCGTACAGCACGCCTTTACTCATACGTCGCCCCCAATTCCCCGATAACTGCATCGGCGCCCGACGAGCGAAAAAGCTCGCGGCGCCCGGCGTCAAACACGACCGCGGCGATGTCGCATGCGCCCGCCGCGCGGCGGCGCAACCTGTCCTCGATTGCCGCAGCGAGCGAGGCGCGCGCAGCGTCCCCCACGCCGGCGGCCTCGATTACATCGAGCGCCGCCGTGGTCGTGACCGACGACATGATCTCGCACACGGTCTTCGCGCCCGCGCCGGCCAAGGCCGCGTGGGCGGCCAGAATCTCCGCGCGGCAGTCGGCGGTACGCGAATGGGTGTCCATGATGCCGCCCGCGACCTTCACCAGCTTACCGATGTGTCCCACAAGAAGGACATTGGTAAATCCCTCGCGAACGCAGCAATCAATCGCATCGCCCACAAAGTTGGAGATGAAGACCACCGGCGCACCGTTTAGGTGGAAATGCCCCGAGATGAACTGCCCGCCGTAGTTGCCGGGCGTGAGCACGACTCCGCGCCGCCCCATAGCCGCATGCTGCCGGATCTCGAGCTCGATGCTGTCGCGCAAGGCAGCGAGGCTGCGCGGCTCGACGATGCCCGTCGTGCCCAGGATGGAGATGCCGCCCTCTATCCCCAGGTGCGGGTTGAAGGTCTTTTCGGCAAGGGAAACGCCCTCGGGTACCGAAATCGTCACAGCAATATTTCCAGAAAAGCCGTGCGCGGCGCACACCTCGCGCACCGCCGAAGTGATCATCGCGCGCGGCGTCGCGTTGATGGCGGCCGCCCCCACCGGCTGCTCGAGCCCGGGCAACGTCACGCGCCCCACGCCCACGCCGCCATCGACGGAAACTTCCGATTCGCGCGCGGGCACACCCTTGCTGCCCGCAGCGCCCGTGCCCGACCCCGCATGTTCCACGCGCGCGTACACGAGCACGCCGTCGGTCACATCGGCATCGTCGCCTGCGTCCTTTCGCACGGCGCACTGGGCGCACCCCTCGCCGATGCATGCGTCGACCACGTTCGCCTCGACGGGCAGCCCGCCGGGGGTGACGATCGACACGCGGCCGACGGGCTTTCGTGACAAGAGCATCTCGCAGGCCGCCTTCGCCGCGAGCGCGGCGCAGCTCCCCGTCGTGTAGCCGCAGCGCAGGCGGGTTGTCCCGGTATATATGTAGTGCTCGAAGGCCACGCTAGCTGCTCGCCTTTCGATACCCCGTGGCAAACGAAGGGTCGTAAAGCTTGCTGCGCTCGTACGACTCCGCTTGCGCGCCGTTGTGCGCAAGCCCGCCGCGAGCTCCGAGCACGCGGCCCACCACCACGAGCGCCGTGCGGTCGATGCCCTCTCGCGCGCCCGCATCGGCGATCGTGCCCACTGTGCAGCGCACCACGCGCTCCTCAGGCCAGGTCGCCTTGTACACGAGCGCCGCCGGCTCGTCGGAGCTGCGGCCCGCGGCCAAAAGCTCGGCGGAAAGCTCGGCGAGCATACCCGAGCTCAGGAAGATGACCATAGTCGAGCCGCTTTCCGCCATGGTGCGCATGTCCTCGCCCGCGGGCATGGAGGTGCGCCCGGAAAGCCGCGTGATCACGACCGACTGGCTGATTCCCGGCAGCGTATATTCCTGGCGAAGCGCCGCCGCGGCACCGCAAAAGCTCGACACGCCGGGCACCACCTCGTAGTCCACGCCGCGCGCGTCGAGCGCGTCCATCTGCTCCTGGATGGCGCCGTACAGGCACGGGTCGCCCGTGTGCAGGCGCACCACTTCCTCGCCCCGCGCATCTGCCGCGCACATCACGTCGAGCACTTCCTCCAAGGTCATGTGCGCGCTGTCGTAGACGATGCAGGGTTCCTTGCACTCAGCGAGCAGCTCGGGATTCACAAGGCTTCCCGCCCAAACGACCACGTCGGCCGCGCGCAGAAGGCGCGCCCCGCGCAGCGTGATAAGGTCGGCGGCGCCCGAGCCTGCGCCAACGATATGAATCATCCGAGCCTTCCCTTCCCGTTTCTCATCGCAACCGTTTACGCCGCCATTCGCGCAGCGGGCAAAACACGGCGCCCGAAGCGGCAATCGGCGCAAATACGCAGGCAGGAGGCGCAATGCCGCCCGCCCTGGCTTTGACACGTTCACAAGTGCCCACTATCATAGTAAAAGATTCGGCAACGAGCATATGACAATCGGATAAAAGGAAATGACCGGCGCGGCGTCCGCACAGCCCGCGCTGGCTTGCGGAGGGAACCAGGTGGGAATCCTGGGCAAGGGACATTACTGTATAGGACGCGCGGGCGAACCGCCTCGCGCCCCAAGCCAGACTGCTTCGCCTTTTCCTCACGGCATCGCCGTGGCGTTAGCTCCTTGTGAACCCCGAGGGGTGCGCTTTTCTTTCGCTTGTGCCGACAAGCAACTGTCGCCGGGGGACCGGCAAACCGAGGAAAGGAAAAACCATGTCCGACCAGATGTCACGCCGCAGCTTCATGGGCGCCGCAGCAACCGGAGCCGTCGCGCTCGCCGGAATCACGCTCGCGGGCTGCTCCAGCACCTCCGCAAGTTCCGAGAAATCGAGCGAAAAGGAGAAGGCCGTGAAGCCGGTCATCCTCGTCACGAGCTTCGGCACGAGCTACAACGACTCGCGCCACATCACCATCGGCGCCATCGAAGACGCTATCCGCGAGAAGTACTGGCAGGACTACGACATCCGCCGCGCCTTCACCGCGCAGATCATCATCGACAAGCTGAAGAAGCGCGACGGCATCACGATCGACAACATGACCGAGGCGCTTGACCGCTGCGTGGAAGACGGCGTGAAGGAAATCGTCGTGCAGCCGACGCATCTCATGGCTGGCCTGGAATACGCCGACGTGAAAGACGAGCTCGACAAGTACGCCGACAAGTTCGACAAGATCTCGCTCGGCGACCCGCTGCTCACCTCCGACGACGACTACAAAAAGGTGGCCGCAGCCATTAAGGAGAACATGGCGTCCTTCGACGACGGCGAGACGGCGCTGTGCCTCATGGGCCACGGCACCGAAGCCGATTCCAACGCCGACTATGCCAAGATGCAGGAAGTGTTCAAGAACGAGGGTTTGACGCAGTTCTTCGTCGGCACCGTCGAGGCTGAACCGACCTGCGAGGATGTTATCGCCGCCGCGAGCGCCGCAGGCTACAAGAAGGCCGTGCTCGCGCCGTTCATGGTGGTCGCGGGCGACCACGCGAACAACGACATGGCAGACGAGACCGACCCCGACAGCTGGGCTGCGAAGTTCGTGGCCGCCGGCTTCGAAGTGACGTGCCTGCTCCAGGGTCTGGGACAGAACGTCGCGGTCGACGACATCTACGTCTCGCACGTGGACGACGCCATCGCCAAGCTGTAAACTCGCCGCGCACGGGGGCGCCGGTCGCGTCCCCGTGCAACGGGCATGCGCCTTTCCCCGACTGACGACGCATGCCCGTTGCATTCGCATCCCGACCGCCCACCGCACGGCACGGGCGGTCGAAGCGATTGAAAGGAACCCCCTCCATGTTGAAGAAAACCCTCGTCTTCGCCCTGTCGGCGGCGCTTTGCGCGTTCTCGCTCGCCGGCTGCGCCGGAAATTCAATCGACAGCGCAAAGGCAAGCGATGCCGATTCCCAGGAAAAGACCGAACAGGCGGCCGATGCGCCCGCGGGCGCAAGCGCTGCCCCCATCACCGCCGACAAGGTGGCCGACGGCACCTATCCAATCACCGTAGATTCCAGCTCGAACATGTTCAGGATCGTGGACGCCCAGCTCATCGTGGAAAACGGCTCCATGCACTGCGTGATGACGCTTTCCGGCACGGGCTACGGCAAGCTCTTCATGGGCACGGGCGACGAGGCTGCCGCCGCGAGCGAGGCCGACTTCATCCCCTATGTGGAAAACGCGGAAGGCAAGTACACCTACGACGTGCCCGTTGATGCGCTCGACGAGGACACCGCCTGTGCCGCGTGGAGTATTAGAAAAGAGCAGTGGTACGACCACACACTTGTGTTCGAATCCGCCGGCGTCGATCTGCGCGCCGACGCACTGAAGTAACGCCATGCGGTCGATTCTTCCCAAGGGGGAAAACAGGAAGCTCCACAGCATCGCGGCGCGCGCGATCGCCTGCGTTCTCGTCGCCCTGCTCGCGCTTCCCTTCGCGGGGTGCAGTGCGAGCCCGAACGCGACCGGTGGCACGGCGGGCTCTCAGGAATACACGGTGAGCGTCTCGCTTTCCGGCGGGTCAGGGCGCGCAAGCATCGCCTCACCCACCACAATTGTGAAGGATGGCGACACCTACACCGCGACCATCACCTGGTCGAGTTCGAACTACGACAAGATGACCGTCGACGGCGTGGACTACGCGCCCGTAAACGACGGCGGCAACTCCACGTTCGAGATACCCGTCACGCTCGACGAGGACATCGCCGTGTCGGCTGAGACCGTCGCCATGTCGACGCCGCACACCATCGACTACACGCTCCACTTCGACTCATCCACCATGAAGGAGAAATCGGGCGACGATGCAAGCGGCGGCTCCCCTGCGGGAACGGCTTCAAGCGCCGCGGCCGACTTCCACAACGCCGATTTGGGCTGCGGCTGGGAGCCGACGGGAGCGCTTCAGCTTGAATACGCCGAGCACTTCACTGTCGACGAGTTCGAAGGCGGCCTGCGGCTTATCTGCGTTTCGAACGGGGAGCGCTTCCTCGTGGTGCCGCAAGATGCGAAGGTACCTGATGGGTTAAGCTCCGACATCGCGGTCATAAGGCGCCCCGCCGACAAGGTGTACCTCGTGTCGTCGGCGACGATGTGCCTGGTCGACGCGCTCGATGCGAACGACAATATCTTAATGTCGGGCACGAAAGCCGACGATTGCTCGGTCGCGGGCTTCAAAAGCGCGCTCGAAAGTGGGGCGATCGCCTACGGCGGCAAGTACAGCGCGCCCGACTACGAGCGAATATCGGCCTCGGGCTGCACGCTCGCCATCGAGAACACCATGATCAACCACTCGCCCGATGTGAAGGAAAAGCTGCAGAAGCTCGGGCTCGTCGTGCTCACCGAACAGTCGTCGAGCGAGCCCAAAGCACTCGGGCGCGTCGAGTGGATTAAGCTTTTCGGCGTCCTGTTCGACAAGGAAGACGAGGCCACGCACCTGTTCAACGAGCAGAAGGCCCGCGTCGAGCAAACGTCGGGGCTCGCGTCGTCAGGTAAAACCGTGGCGTATTTCTACATTAACTCGAACGGGGCCGCCGTCACGCGGCGGGCGGGCGACTACGTGGCGCAGATGATCGAGCTTGCAGGCGGCAGCTACGCGCTCGATGACGCGCAGACGGCGTCGACGTCAGGTTCGTCAGTAACGCTCGAAATGGAGCGCTTCTACGCGACAGCGAAGGATGCCGACATCATCGTCTACAACGGCACCATCGACGAATCGGTTGCCACCTTGAACGACTTCGTAGGCAAAAACGCGCTATTGTCGCAGTTCAAAGCCGTGAAGAACGGCAACGTCTGGGTCACAAGCGCCGACATGTACCAGCAGATGACTTCTACCGCCGACATTATCGACGAGCTGCACGGGGCGTTCACCGGCGATGACACGAGCGACTTCCATTATCTGAGGAAGCTCGGCTAGCACCATGAGAAGCCGACTTTCCATGGCATACGACGAATCGGGGCGCGCCGCGCGGTGTCGCGTCGTGACGGCGCTGCTCGCTGTTGCCCTCATCGTGCTCGTCGGGACCAACCTGTGCATCGGGAGCGTGCTCGTGCCCGCAGACCACATCCCCGGCATCCTTTCGGGCGGCGCGGCCAATTCCATGGAAAGCCAGGTCATCTGGGAGATTCGACTGCCGCGCGTACTTTCAGCCGTGCTTCTCGGCGGGGCACTTTCGCTCTCCGGGTTCCTGCTGCAGACGTTTTTCAACAACCCCATCGCCGACCCGTTCATCTTGGGCGTCTCCTCGGGCGCAAAGTTCGTCGTCGCGCTTACGATGATCGTACTTCTGGGCGCAAACCAGGCCATGTCCTCGCCGGCCATGGTGGCCGCAGCGTTTCTGGGCTCGCTTATCACCATCGGTTTCGTGCTCCTCATTGCACGGCGCATAAGTTCCATGGCCATGCTCATCGTGGCGGGCGTCATGGTGGGATACATCTGCTCGGCGGCGACGAACTTCCTCATCGCCTTCGCCGACGACCAGTCCATCGTGAACCTGCACAACTGGTCTTTGGGTAGCTTCTCGGGTTCGAGCTGGGACGACGTCGCGGTCATCACGGTCGTGGTGATCACCGTAAGCGCATGCGTATTCGCGATATCGAAGCCCCTTTCCGCCTTCCAGCTGGGAGAAGCCTACGCGAAAAGCGTCGGCGTGAACGTCGCACGCTTCCGCGTGGCGCTCGTCCTTCTAGCGAGCATGCTCTCCGCCTGCGTGACCGCGTTCGCTGGTCCGGTGTCGTTCGTAGGCATTGCGGTTCCGCATCTCGTGAAGTCGGCGCTAAAGTCGTCGAAGCCCATCCGCGTGATTCCTGCGTGCTTCTTGGGAGGCGCCATCTTCTGCGCGGGCTGCGATTTGATCGCGCGCACACTGTTCTCTCCCGTCGAACTTTCCATCAGCGCTGTCACCGCCATCTTCGGCGCGCCGGTGGTTATCGCGCTCATGTTGAAGAAGCGGGTGAGGTAGATGGGAGAATTCGCGCCGCGGCCCAAAACGCTCGGAGGGGACATTCCATGCTTAGACAGTCCTGAGCTCGCACGAAAGCGCCAGAAGGCACTTTCGGCTCGTGCGGAACTGCGCGAGGAACGCCTCCTCCGAGCGGAGCCGAACCTCGAAACTCCGGTCGAAACGCAGGCTGACGGAGCGCCGCTTTTCCGCATAAGCGACCTGTCGGCGGGCTACGACAAGAAGGTCGTAGTCGAAGGCGTCGATCTGGAGGTTCGCGCGGGCGATGTCGTGGCGCTCATCGGGCCGAACGGCTCGGGCAAGTCGACCATCTTGAAAACCATCACACGCCATCTGGCACCGCTTGCCGGCGCGGTCGAGCTCGACGGGCGGGAGATTTCCCGATGGAAGACGGCGGAGTTCGCAAGGAACCTTGCCGTTATGCTGACAGATCGCCCCCGGACCGAGCTCCTCACCTGCCGCGATATCGTAGAGGCGGGAAGACATCCCTACACCGGGCGAATGGGCGCACTCTCGCCCGACGACCATAGTCGGGTCGACGAGGCCATGAAAACCGCACATATGGAAGAGCTCGCCGAGTGCGACTTCATGCAGATAAGCGACGGGCAACGCCAGCGCGTCATGCTCGCACGCGCCATCGCACAGGATCCGCGTGTGCTCGTGCTCGACGAGCCCACGTCGTATCTCGATATCCGCTACCAGATCGACCTGCTGCGAATACTTCGCCACCTTGCGAAATCGCGGAATGTGGCTGTCATCATGTCCATCCACGAACTCGAGCTCGCGCAGAAAAGCGCCGACAAGGTGATTTGCGTGAAGGACGGCCGGGTCTTCCGCGCCGGCGCACCCGAGGACATATTCACGCGCGAGACGATTGGCGAGCTCTACGGCCTTCAGCATGGCACCTTCAACGAGCGCTTCGGCAGCGTGGAAATTGGACGCCCGCACGGCGATGCGCACACGTTCGTCATCGCCGGCGCAGGTACGGGGTCGGCTGTGTTTCGCCAGCTCATCCGGCAGGGCAAGGCGTTCTACGCGGGCGTTCTGCACGAAGGGGACATCGACTGCGAGCTTGCGCGCGACCTAGCGGCGGAATGCGTGGCCGAGCGCGCCTTCGAGCCGATCGGGGATAAAACCATAGCCCGCGCCAAAGAGCTCCTCGTCCACTGCGCGCGTCTTATCGTGTGCCCCGCCGCCTTCGGCACCATAAACGCCCGCAACGTAGAGCTCGTCGAGTTCGCACGATCGCATGGTATCGAGGTCATGCAAGCGTGCGAAGGCGCATCGGAGGATTCCCAATTGGAGTGGGAAGGATAAACTGGACTTTCTTTTAAGGATCCTCAGGCTACAGCTCCTACGCGGCGAGGTCTACAAGGCGCCGGAGAACTTCATGAACAGGAATTTCCACGCCGACGAGCCCAATTAGGCCTAATCCAAGCGAGATTCCAGACTCGACAGGCCATTGAGAGTCAGGTCGTTGGCGACCTCAGAGACGCGCTCAATAGGAACCGAGCCGTCAGACAGCGCCCACGTGCGATAGATACCGATAATGCCTGACAGCAAAAACGCCAGATAGTAGTCGAACATCTCATCCTTAAGGCCTTGGGGCAGCAGATTGCGCTCGGCAATCTCGTGCTCGAGAGGTGCACGAAGACGAGCCATAAAATCATCGAGCGGAATGTTCTCGATCAGCTGACGATTGAGCACCAGGTTGTTGCATAACGCCTCGTTAACGGTTTTAAAGAAGGTCGCCGCCGCTCCCAGGGCGCGCTCGTTGGTGTCACCGTCCATTGAAGCAAGCGTTTTCTCGACCGAGTCGACAATCATCTCCACCACATCGACGGCAATGGCATCGAGCAGGCCGTCGACCGTACCAAAGTGAACGTAAAAGGTCTTGCGGTCGACATTGGCCTCGCGCGCGATGGCACTCACCGTAATGTCTGCCAGCGGCTTTTCCATGAGCAGGCGCTCGAAAGCGGAAAGGATGGCATTGCGGCTGCGAACGATGCGGCGATCAATACGCGGTTTGCTGGTGGCCATGGGCGTGTCCCTTCGATATGCGGGCATACATCAACAGATGAGAGATAATCTACGTAAGAGGATTATCCCCCATCCGGCACAAAAAAGCCCGGCAATATGAAGAACGCACGACTGCCCTACTGCGACTTAGGGTGCTTCTTCTTATTGAGTGCCGACGGAGATACGCGAATACCGTCGCCTGTCTGGCGCACATAGGCTTTATGAGCCGGCTTAGCGGTCCCAGAAGCCTTCTGAGCGTGCTTCTTGGGATCAACGGTAACAGCATTCGTGGGGTGCGGCTTAGTGGGCGCAGAGGGCGTCTGAGGCGTGCGGCCGAGTTTGCGCATCACGCGATCCCAGCGCGCATGGATGCTCTCGTTGTGGGCGCTCTTAAGGCCCAACAGGGGCGCAGCCAAAATGGTCGGCGCAATAAACGTAATGAGGCGCCACAGCAGATAGCCGGCGGTCGAAGCCGACCCAAAGAAATGACCCAAGAACAATGCAAAGCCGCCCTCAGCGCCACCAGTTCCACCGGGCAAGGGGACCGCAGAGCTCAACAGCTGGACAAAGGCGCTCGCGGCCATGACCGAGAAAAAGTCGACCTCGTGGTGGCCAAAGGCAAGCATCAGGAAATACGGCACGAGGTAGAAAAACGCGAGCTGCATCATGGTGATGACCACCGTGAGCAGCATGGACGAAAAGTGGCCGGCTGAAAGCTTGAACTTCTCGGAGAAAGAGTAGATTTCGCCGTCGACAAACGTACGCCAGTCCTCAATCTTGGTGGCCGAGACGCCCATTCGCTCGAGCCAATTGATAATGCAGTGCGCGACGCGCGTGACGGTCTTAGGCATGAGCGCGACGGCAAAGATGCCAAGCAGAATGCAGCAGTGACCGCCAAAGCTAAAGACGCACAGCAGCGTCATGTCGCCATAGCGCTCGGCGAAAAACGGCATTCGGGCAAGCAGCAGAATGGCGCCCCAGGCAACGAGGCCAAACTGATACACGATAAAGCGCGTGAACTGCGTGGCACCGGCCTCGCCGACATTTTGGCCTGCCTTGGTCAGGCGGTAAATCTGGGCGGGCGTAGAGCCCATCATCATGGGCGTCAGGTTGCCAAAGAAGATACCGCTCGCCTCGACCGAGATCAGGTCGCGAATGCCGACGGGCGAATAAGGGTCGAGCCAAACGGCGATCGCATAGGCCACAATGCCAAAGAACAGATACATGAACATGCAAAGACACGCGATAACGAGCCATGGCGCCTGGACGCTCGACATAGCGGCCCAGAACTGCCCCATCTGCCCGGTTACCACCAGATAGACGATATAACCCACCAGCACGACGCCGATAAAGATGGCGCCGCGGCGTGCGCTCTTATTGTCATCTCCGCCCGAGGCCTCAACCTCGACCTGGGGCTTAGACGTATGCTGAGAGGACTCCGTCATGAGACTCCTTCTAACAGTCAAAATATCTTGGTTATTGTACCCGTAAGGGCCATAGGCAGAACGCAAAGCTCTGGTTCAAACGGGAATTGCAGACGGTTGTTTGAAAATAAAAAACCCGGCCTTCCATGGGAAGACCGGGTATCAGATGCGTGGTAGCCCGTACCAGATTCGAACTGGTGATCTCCGCCTTGAGAGGGCGGCGTCCTAAACCGCTAGACGAACGGGCCATAGACCTCAGCAGAAAAGAAGTGGTAGCCCGTACCAGATTCGAACTGGTGATCTCCGCCTTGAGAGGGCGGCGTCCTAAACCGCTAGACGAACGGGCCACATGACATCTGCACTGCCGTGCTGTGAGGACATATATTACGGGACAAAAAACATCAGCGCAAGAAGAAATTCCAAATTGCCGAAAAAATTGTCGGCAGGTTATGGAACGCGCAGGTAAACTGGGTAGCTAATTCAAGTTGAGATGGACCAAAAGAGCTTCGCGCTCGTTGGAAATGTTGTCTTCGATCACGGCGTCGAGGGCGGAGTTGAGTAGCTGGCCTAGCTCGGGCCCCGGCTTCACACCGGCGCGGATCAGGTCGCCGCCGTTAATGGCGAGCATCTTGAGCGTATAGGGCTCCCCCGCCTTCAGCAGCTCGTGCGCCATCGCGCGCATCTCCTCAATCGTCTCGACGTAATAGAAGCACGACGGGGCCTTACCAAGTGTGTCAGCACGCTTAAGATCCATGAGCTCGTCCATCAGACGCGGCGTGTCGACGCCCTCGCCCGAAAGCGCGCGCATCATATTGAGCAGGCAGGAGCGCTCGGGGCGCAGCGGCTTGTCATGGTATTTGATGAGCAGGCACACATCGCGCACCAAATCGTGCGAGAGCGCCAGGCGATCCATAATGACGCGCGCCTTCTTGGCGCCGAGCTCGGGATGACCGTAGAAGTGGCCGCTGCCGGCGTGATCGACCGTAAAGCAATCGGGCTTGGAGACGTCATGCAAAAACGCTGCCCACATTAAGCTCGGCGAAGGCGCCACGCCATCGCACAGCGCCAGCTCCCCTGCCACCGTCAGCACGCGGGCGATATGCTCGTAGACGTTAAACGCATGATAGACACTGCGCTGATCAAACCCGCGAGCGGACGCGAGCTCGGGCACGGCGGCGCAAACAAGCTCGGGGTAGCGCAGCATCGCGTCTCCCCCGTGGCCCGTCGAAAGGATGCCCTCGAGCTCAATGCCCACGCGCTCGCGCGCCACAGCATCGAGCAGCGGCGCGCACTCGGCAAGTGCCTGTTTGGTCCTAGGCTCGATCATAAAATCCAGACGGCAGGCAAAACGCACCGCGCGCAGCATGCGAAGCGCGTCCTCGTTAAAACGACGCTTGGGATCTCCAACAGCGCGGACGAGCTTACGCTTCAGGTCGCCCTGGCCATCGTAGCGGTCGACAAGACCGCGCTCGGGATGCCAGGCCATAGCGTTAACGGTAAAGTCACGACGCGCCAGATCGTCCTCAAGCGACGCCGCACGCTCCACGCTCTGGGGATGACGACCGTCGGTATAAAAACCATCCAGGCGGTACGTGGTGACCTCAATACGCTCGCCATCGCAAATAGCCGTGATGCCGCCAAATTTGATGCCCGACTCAACCACGGCAACATCAGCCGCCTCGAGCGCCGCTTTGGACTCCTGCCACAGGCCGCTGCAGCACATGTCAACATCGTGGCTGGGGCGCCCCATCAGGGCATCACGTACCCAACCGCCTACGTACCAAGCCTCAAGACCGGCTGCCTCAAGCGCACGCAGGACACGGATGGAGGCATCGGTCGGCTGCGTACCGTTGAGCGAAACATTGCACATGCCTATGGCCTCCTGCGACTATCAAATTGGCTATCGATTGCGTCTGCAAGAAGTCTAACAAGAAAAGGCCTCCACTGCACACGCAAGTCCGATAAACAAAAACGCATCCGTCTTGGTCTGAGACGGATGCGAAATAATCGAACTATTCAGGCAAGGTGCCGGAACTAGCAGACCTGACGAATGGCGATGCCCTTCTGATACTCATCGACCTTGGCAAAGTCGCCCAGACCAGGGCACTCGACCACGTTGGCGCCGGTGGCCATCGAGAGGCGCAGGGCGTCCTCGACGCGCTCGGGGGCGTCGTGCCACACGGACAGGAAGGCGGCCAGCGAAGAGTCACCGGCGCAGACGGTCGACAGCAGCTTGACCTCAAAGGTACGGTTGGCAAACCAGATGTGCTCGCCGTTAGAGAAGTACGCTCCAGCGCCACCCAGGGTCAGCAGCACGTTCTTGGCGCCCTTGGCATGAAGCTCGGCCATAGCGCCCTTGACGGACTCGTCGTCGCCACCGCTCACCTTAATGCCAAAGATGTCGAGCAGCTCGTCGTCGTTGGGCTTAATGAGGAGCGGCTCCATAGCAATGAGGTCGGCCAGCTGATGGCTCGAGATATCGAGCACGAACTCGGCGCCTTTCGCCTTCACGCGACGCAGGACCTCGGCAAGGAAGCCCTCGGAGGTGTTGGGGGGCAGCGAGCCGCTAATGACCAGGCAGGTCATGTCGTCAAGCGAATCGATGAGCTCAAACATCTCTTGCTCGTTGGCTTCGTTAATGGCGGCACCGGCATTAACCATGTTGTACTCGGTGTCGGGACCGGCGTTGAGGAACACGTTGACACGCGTGATACCGTCAGTCCACACAGGCTTGACGGGCACGCCAAGGGCCTCGGCGCCCTTAACGATGAACTCGCCCGAGAAGCCGGCGAAGAATCCAAGGATCGTGGTGTCGACGCCGTAGTGGTCGAGCGTAAAAGAAACGTTGAGACCCTTGCCGTTGGGGGTGTAGACAGCGTTACGGGTGCGGGTGACGGTGTTGGCGGACAGGCCATCGCAGGAGATGTTGTAGTCAATAGCGGGATTTGCAGTAAGCGTGTAAATCATGAATGTTCCTTTCACGAAGCAACGTGTTAATGAAAGTATATTCCACGCTTCGGCAAAAGGCTACAACAACTCGGTGAACGGTGTGGAACGCGTGAAGCGCGGCTCCGAGGTTCGAGTGGGACAAAAAAACGGCGCCCCGGTCGAAACCGGGACGCCGTATGCGCACGAGTTTGTCGCGTTTCGCTTACTTGCGATCGAGCTTACGGACGGCAACACGCTTGCTGTACTCGTCAACGTGACCGAAGTCGCCGATGCCGACGGACTCAGCGACGTTGGCGCCGGTGGCCATAGCGAGCTTCATGGCCTCCTCGACGTTGTCGCGATCCCTGTACCACTTGTGCAGGAACGCAGCGAGGGTGCAGTCGCCGGCGCAGACGGAAGAGACCAGCTTGATGTTGAACTCACGCTTGGCGTACCAGATGTCCTCGCCGTTGGAGAAGTAAGCGTCGCCACGGCTACCACGGGTGAGCAGCACGTTCTGGACGCCGGCCTCGTGAGCCAGCTTCATGGCAACTCGGACCTCGTCGTCGGTGTCGACCGGCACGCCGAAGATGGCCTTCATCTCATGATGGTTCGGCTTGATGAGCAGCGGCTTCTTGTGAGCGAGCTCCTTGAGCTTGTCGGAAGACAGGTCCAGGACGACGTCGGCGCCACGGGCCTGAGCGTGCTCCATGACCTGAGCCAGGAAGTCGGGCGTAGCTTTGGGAGGCACGGAACCGGAGACGATCAGGCACTCAAGATCGCCCGCGGTGTCCAGGATGTTGTAGAGCTCCTCCTGGTGCTGCGGCGTAATAGGAGCACCGGGGTTGAGGATGCCGTACTCGTGCTGGCCATCGTTGACGTAGGTATTGATACGCGTGATACCGTCGGTCCAGACCGGGCGGCACAGGCAACCCAGGTTCATGACCTCCTCGACGATAAACTTGCCCGTGAAGCCGGCGAAGAAGCCGAGCGCGACGGTGTCGACGCCCATTTTCTTAAAGGCGAAGGACACGTCGAGGCCCTTGCCGTTAGCCGTGTAGCTGGCCGAGCCGGTGCGGACGTTCTCATCGGGCTCGAGCGGAGAGCTCGAAACCGTCATGTCGACAGCCGGGTTAGCGGTTAGCGTGTAGAACATTTACAGTACCCCCTGTATATGTGAGGGCCGCGTGGCCGGCCCATTCCAACCACGCGGTTACCTCTGATACCAAATTAGCGAGCAGCAGACTCGAGCAGCGCCTTGACCTCGGCGGCAGTGTTGCAGGCGAGCGCCTTCTCGGCGAGCTCGTCACACTCGGCCTTGGTCCACTGGCTGATGGTCTTGCGGGCGCGCAGGATGGACGGAGCGCTCATCGAGAACTCCTCCAGGCCCCAGCTGATCAGCAGCGGCTCAAGCAGCGGATCGGCAGCGGCCTCGCCGCACATGCCGACCATGATACCGACCTTCACGCCGCTCTCGATGATGTTCTTGAGCGAGCGGAGCACGGCGGGATAGTACACCTGGTACAGGTTGGAGATGGTGTCGTTGCCACGGTCGGCGCACATGGTGTAGCCGATCAGGTCGTTGGTGCCGATAGAGAAGAAGTCGGCGACCTCGGCCAGACGGTCAGCGAGCAGCGAAGCGGCAGGCGTCTCGACCATAATGCCGACCTCGATGTTCTCGTTGAACTTGCGACCTTCTTCGGTCAGCTCGGCCTTGCACTGCTCGACGAGCTCCTTGACGGCCACGACCTCCTCGACGCAGGTGACGAGCGGAATCATGATCTTGACGTCACCAAAGGCGCTGGCGCGCAGCAGGGCGCGGAGCTGAACCTTGTACTGGTCGGGATTGGCCAGGCAGTAACGCACGGCGCGGAAGCCCATGAAGGGGTTCTCTTCCTTGACCATGTGCAGGTAGGGGATCTCCTTGTCGCCACCCACATCGAGCGTGCGGATGATGACCGGAGCCCCCTTGAGCGCGCTGGCGACCTTGCGGTAGGCGTTGAACTGCTCCTCCTCGGAAGGAAGCTCAGCGGAGTCCATGAACAGGAACTCGGAGCGGAACAGACCAATGGCCTCGGCATCGTGATCGAGCGCGTTGGGCACGTCATCGGGGTTACCGATGTTGCAGGCGATGATCTTCTTGATGCCGTCGGCAGTCACAGAAGGCTTGCCGCGGAAGGCCTCGAGGGCTGCCTTCTCGGCAGCGAAGGCCTCGGCCTTGGCGGTGTAGGCAGCGAGCGTCTCCTCGTCGGGATCGGCCTCGACAACACCCTTGCCACCGTCGACGACGACAGTCATGCCGTTGCGCAGTGCGGTGCAGCTGTTGGAAACCGAAAGGACAGCCGGGATCTCGAGGGCACGCGCGATGATCGCGGAGTGCGACGTGCGGCCACCGGTCTCGGTGACGATACCGGCAACGTGGGCCTTATCGATCGTGGCGGTCATGGACGGCGTAAGGTCGTGCACGACAACGACGGTGTTCTCGGGCAGGACGGAGAGGTCGACGACCTCCTTGCCCAGCAGCTCGGCCAGAATACCGGTGCGGATGTCGGCGATGTCGGCCGCGCGCAGACGGAACATCTCGTCGTCCATGGACAGGAACATGTTCTCGAACATGGTCGAGGTGTCCATGAGCGCCTGCTCGGCGCAGGTGCCACCGTCAATGGCGGCGTTGATGGCGTCGGTCATGCCCGGGTCCTGAGCCAGGACAATATGTCCGCTCATGATCTCGGCCTCGGCCTCGCCCACCGTCTCCTTCATGTGGTCGGCCTGAGCCTGGGTCTTCTCGCAGAAGACCGAAAGAGCGGTCTGATAGCGCTCCTTCTCTGCTGCCGAATCAGCGACCTCGTGCGGTTCAAACGTCAAGTCGGGATCGACGGCGACCATAACGGTGCCGATTCCGATGCCCTCGGATGCGTTGACTCCCTGATACATTCCCATTCCTCTCTCCGTGCCATGTGATAAAGCGTTTTGCCATATCCATGACAAAAGAGCGCAGCTACCTTGATACAGGTCACTGCGCCCCCAAGTATGAACTTAATTGTTCAACATGCGACCCGTTTGAGTTCTACTCGCCAAGACCGCTCTTGATGAGCTCGATGGCAGCAGCCAGAGCCTCGGCCTCATCGGCGCCGTCGCACTTGACCTCGACCTCGGTACCGCAGGGGATGCCAGCAGCCATGAGGGCCATCGGGGACTTGCCGTTGACCTCCTTCTCGGGGGTGACGACCGTCACGTCGCAGGCGTACTTGCCCATGGTGGAGGCGAAGAGGCCAGCCGGACGCATGTGAAGACCCTGCGGATTGACGAGGGTAGCCTTCTCAGAAACCATAATTGACTCCTTTTTGTGTTTAACCCCTGTCATGCATGCGGCAGGAGTCAGATTCACGACGTTGTTTATATTAACTCACATCAAACGGTTTTTCATTGTGTTTCGCACGAATTGTTGGACAGATGTCGTTCCTGCACGCTCGCCTGCCGGGCGGGGCGGTTAAGTTTGCTGCTCTACAGTCCTGCGCAAGACGGAAAGCACATTAAGTGCTTTCCTTTGCGTGCGGAACTCGCGACAAACTTAACCGCCCCGCCCGGCAGGCGAGCTGCGGAAACTCGTTCGGTCCAGAGCAATATCGTGGGAACGGAATTCTGGCTGAATATTTGTCCGCACGGACGATCCGATAGACAGGCTGCGCTATCCCCTTCTTCTAACTTGCGGTGAGATAGGGACTGAATTGTGGGTTGAAACGGTTAAACAGTCCTTATCTCACCGCAACTTAGAAGAAGGGGATGAAAAAGGCGGAGGCCCTTGAGAGGGTCTCCGCCTTTGTTACAAGGGGCGATATTATTCGCTGACTGGTGGATTAGACCAGACGGGCGTTGATCGTCTTGGCGATCTCGGCGGCGTCGGTGGAACCCTTGACGGTGGCACGGAAGTCCTGGTCCATGAGTGCCTCGGCGACCTTGGACAGGATCTTGAGGTGCGTGGTGCCAGCCTGTGCACCCGGGATGAGCAGCGCGATGGCCACGTTGACGGGAGCGCCGTCCATGGTGTCCCAACCGGTCACGCCGGACTCGTCCTTGACGACGATGACAGCGGCCTCGGTAATGGCGTCGGACTTGGCATGCGGGATGGCAAAGCCCTCCATCATGCCCGTGGTGCCCTCGGCCTCGCGGGCCAGGAAGGCGTTCATCACGGCGTCGGCGTCGCCGGCGATACCGGCCTTGACGGCCTGGTTGGAGACAAAGCTCAGGGCCTCGTCACGAGAAGCGAAATCCTCGGCGACAAAGACGTTCTCGACCTTCACGAAGTCGGCAGCCTCGGCCTTAGGGGACTCGACAGCAGCGGCCTTGGGGGCCTCAACCGGCTTGGCTGCAGGAGCGGCCTTCTGGTTCTTCTCGAAGTCATACTTCTTGAAGGCGACGAACAGGATGCCACCAACCACAGCGCCGATGAGAATCGCGAGGACCCACAGCGGACCGTTCTCGACAACGGGCAGGACCAGGAAGCCACCGTGGGGCGCCGGATCGTGGACGTTGAACATAATGGTTAGGATCGAAGCGATGGAGGAACCGAGCATCATGATGGGCATGACGGGCCAGATGTTCTTGGTCATAAACGGAATGGCGCCCTCGGTGATGTGGGTGCAACCAAGGATGAGGTTGACGACACCGGCGTCATGGTCCTCCTGGCTGAAGTACTTCTTGCCGACGATGACGGCGAAGGTGGTGATCAGCGGCGGAACGATGCAGGCGGCAGAGACGGCAGCCATGAAGTTGGTGCCGAAGTTGTAGGTGTCGGTGCCGACACCGGCAGCCAGAGCCTCGGTGAGCATGGCGGTACCGGTGACGTAAGCAGCCTTGTTGACCGGGCCGCCCATGTCAAAGGCGCACATGCAGCCGATGGCAAGACCCAGGACAACGGCGCCAGAGGCAGACAGGCCCTTGAGGAAGTCCATCATGGCGGTGTTGATGGCAGCCATGGGGCCGGAAATGCCGAGCATGACCAGACCGACGATGGCGGTCGAGAACAGCGGGTACAAAAAGATTGCCTTGAGGCCGTCCAGGTTCTTGGGCAGACCGGCAAAGACCTTCTCGAGCAGCAGGATGACATAGCCAGCGAGGAAGCCGCCGACGATGCCGCCCAGGAAACCGAAGCCCACGCCGGCACCACCGGCGTCAATCATACCGGTCTCGGCGTTAACGGGCAGGCCCTGGATGGCGATCATACCGGCGACGAAGCCGGGGACGAGCGCCGGGCGCTTGCCGATGGACTCGGCGATGTAGGCGGAAAGCACCGGAACCATGAGGTTCATGGCGGTGCCGCCGATAATCTTGAGCATAGCGGCAAAGCTGTTGTAGTCGGCAGCCGTCGAATCGAAGGACGTGATGCCCCACAGGAACGAAACGGCGGTCAGAACACCACCGGCGACGACGAAGACCAGCATGTGGCTGACGCCATTCATGAGGTGCTTGTAGATGACGTGGCCGATGGACTCTTTCTCCTCGACCTCGTCCTCGACATCGGCGGCAGCGGCAACCGTGTCGTCGCCCTTGGCGGCGAGCGCACGGTCGATCAGCTTTCCGGCGGCCTCGACGGACAGGGCCTTGGAAACGCCGACGGAAACCATGGGCTTACCGGCGAAACGCTCAGCCTGGACATCCTTATCGGCTGCGACGACAACGGCCTTGGCACCAGCGATCTCGCTCTTGGTGAGCTCGTTCTCGACACCGACCTGGCCATGGGTCTCGACCTTAATGGTCAGACCGCGCTCGGCAGCTGCCTTCTCTAGCGCCTCCTTCGCCATGAAGGTGTGCGCGATACCGGTCGGGCAACCGGTGGCGGCGATGATGTCAAACTTAGCCATGTGTCCCTCCTTTTTAAGTTTTGCGCCCGCAGGCGCTCCCCTACACACGCGTCCTTGCGCGCTTTTCCACAACTGAAAGATACCAACCCAGCGCTTTCGCGGAAAGGAAAATGTCCCAATTCTCCGGTGAAAGGTTCTTTCATAACCGTAAACGGTAGGTGAAAGTTTACCATCAACACTTGAAACGGCAAGGTGTATCTTGTAATTGAAAATGCCCGTATACTATGGCATTGAAAAACGAGTCCTATATTTCATGCCAACCAGGAGCCATCCATGACCGATAGCAGCAAGAGCGCGCTCTCCCTTATTAGCACTCATCAGGGATATAGTGGATCCGAGCAGCGCATTGTCGACTATATATTGGAGCACCAGTCCGAGGCGCCGCGCCTGACGGCCGCCCAGCTCTCACGAGCCGCCGCCACGTCCGAGGCGACGGTTTCGCGCTTTTGCCGCAAGCTGGGCTTTGGCAGCTTCCGCAGCTTTCAGTTTTCGTTGGCACGCGACTTGGAGAGCCAGCGCAACGAGGGCCTGACCGACGAGGTTTCGCTCGACAACATGGAACAGAGTCTTAAAAATATCTTGGCCGCCAAGGTGAGCGAGCTTAATGCGACCATCGACGGCATTGATCACGACACTTTGACCGCAGTTGTGCACGCGCTTAAGAATGCCGGCGTTATTGAGTTCGCGGCCGTTGGCAACACCAATGCCGTCGCGCTCGACGCGACGTTTAAGTTTTCGCAGCTGGGCCTTCGCTGCATGGCAAGCACCATCAGCGAGACCTCGATTGGTTTCGCGCTCACATTGCGCCCCGGCGACGTTATCGTGCTGATCTCGAACTCTGGCAAGTCGCGCCGACTGAATCGCATGGCAAAAGCAGCTCGAGACTGCGGTGCTACCGTAGTCGTCATCAGCAGCGACAGCAAGTCTCCGCTTGCGCGCCTAGCCGACTACACCTTTAATACCGTCAATCACGAGGCGCTGCTGACAACGGGCGACTTCGCATTCTCCAAGATGAGCGCCACGATGATCATCGAGGTTATCTACAACTTCCTGCTGCCCGAAATCGAGGACGCCCGAGAGCACATCAGCTACTACGAGGAGCTCATCCAACCGGACAAGGTCGTGGAGTAGACATTTTGGGGAGCCGACAAACAGCACCAGCCACGAAACGGGCCCATCTACTACGTTTTATCCGTATAGCCCAACCACATACCGAAAATAGAGAAAACCGCAGGCGTTCTACCTGCGGTTTTCTTTTTGCAATTCTTGGCGTGGTTGACGATAGCCTATTAAACGTAGTAGATGGGCCGGTTTCGTGGCGGCAGGGTCGGACATACATGTGGCGGCTCGGCCTAAGCGTGCGCTTCTTCCAGCATCTGTCTGGCATGCGCTAGACTTGCCTCGGACTGATCGCCGCTCAACATGCGGGCGACCTCGGCGGTACGGGCATCGCCGGTCACCTCGTCCAAGTGCGTCTGGGGAACATCGCCGGGCTCTTTACTGACCACGTAGTGTTTGTCGGCCATGACGGCGACCTGCGCCAGGTGGGTTACGACGATGACCTGATGCGTGGCGGCAAGATCGGCCAGCACGCCAGCAAGAGCACGAGCCGTGGAACCACCGACACCGGCATCGACCTCGTCAAATACCAGCGTGTCGACGCCGTCCGCATTACCCAGGACCACCTTGCTCGCCAGCATGACGCGGCTCAGCTCACCGCCCGAGGCGATGCGGCGCAGAGGGCGCGGTGTGAGGCCGGCACCGCTGCGATACAGAAGCTCGTAGCTCGAAGGGCCCGCGGGTGTCCACTCAGCGCGAGGGAGATCGCGGGACTCCCAGACCAGCTCAGCGCCGCCCATCTCGAGGCGTGCCATCTGACGACCCACCTCGTGACAAAAACGCGGGGCTGCCGTATTGCGTGCGCGCTTAAGCGCCTTGGCAGCGGCGAACAGTTCGTGCTCCGCCGCGCCGAGTGCCTCGCGTGCCTTCCTAATCTGCTCGTCACCATCGTCCACCAGCGATAACAACTCCCGCGAGCGGTCACGCATGGCAAATACATCGTCCATGGTGGGACCCCACTGCCGCAGAAGTCCCTTAAGGTCGGAATACCGCTCTCGCATGCGAGCGAGCTCGCGAGGATCGAACGCAACACCATCGCGATAAGCACGCAGCTCATTGGCGCAATCCTCGAGTGAGATGCAGGTGTCCGAAAGTGCGTCGGCGATGTCACCCAGTTTGCGATCGACGGTCGCCATGCGCGACAGTTCTGCCACAGCGCCGTTCACGGCATCGAGCGCTCCCCCTTCGGAAGTAAGCGATGCATGGGCGTCGTTGGCCGTCGCCACCAGCACCTCGGCATGCTCGGAGCGCGGCAGCAGCTCCTCGAGCTCCTCATACTCACCCGGCTTGGGGTCGACCTCGGCGATACGCTCCAGAGCGAAGCGCGCCTCCTCGACGCGACTCCCCTGCGCACGCGACGCCTCCTCTACGCGACGGACCTCCTTGGCAGCCGCACGCGACGCCTTAAAGCAGGCACGGTACTTTTCCAGCGCCTCGAGCGCCGCGCGCCCAGCCCAGGCATCGACCATGGCAACATGATGTGACGGATCGAGCAGGCGCTGGTGTTCATGCTGGCCGCACAGATCCATCATCACGCCGACGCGCTCGGAAAGCTCGCGCACGCTGGCAATGCGACCATCAATCTTGACGCGGCTGCGGCCCTCGGCAGAAAGGCTGCGCTGCACGGTGAAGCCCTCCTCGTCGTGCGGGCCATCGAACAGGCGCGCCTCGACGCTCGCAAGCGCCTCGCCCTCGCGCACGGTCGAAGAATCCGCGCGTTCGCCCAAAATGAGCTTAAGCGCCGAGAGCAGCGCAGTCTTGCCGGCGCCGGTCTCGCCGGTCAGGACAGTCAAGCCGGCACTCGGCACCAACGTCGCCTCGCGAATGAGCGCGATGTTGGAAACCTGCAGCTCATCGATCATGGCGAACTCCGTAGAACACGCGGCTTACCGAGTTGTAGAAGCTCTCAGGGCCATAGTCGAGCAGCAGCACATCGCCGGGACCGCGGCGCACGGCCACGCTCTCGACGGTGCCATCGCAGGTAATAAACTGCCCGTCGATGGCAATAGCCGGCACACTCGGGCGGTCATCGGACATAAAGATCTCGACGACATCGCTCGGCGAGGTCAAAAAGGCACGGGCCTGAATAGTATGCGGCGCGATAGGCACGCAAACCATACCCGTGTAATCGGGGCTTACGATGGGACCACCGGCTGAAAGCGCATAGCCCGTAGAGCCGGTCGCCGTCGACACGACGACACCGTCACCGCGCAAGCGATCGATATGGTGGCCCGACACGGTGATGTCGAACTCGACCATATCGGACAAGGGCCCACGTGTGAGCGCCATGTCGTTGAGGGCGAACGAACGCACGACGTCCTTCGTGCCGTCCTCACGCACGGAAACGATGTCTGCGGCGATGGTGGCGCGGCGGCTCACATGGAGCTCACCGGACAGGGCATCGCTCACAACCTGCAAAATATCGCGTTCCTCGGGACTCGCTGCGGTCAAAAAACCCAAATGACCATAGGAAAGACCCAAAATGGGAATCTCACGGTAGTTGAGAATGCGGGCGGCGCGCAGCAGCGTGCCGTCGCCGCCGAGCGTAATGACCAGGCCGGCATCGTCGACATCGGGCGTGCTCCGAATCTTCGAGCGCTGATCGGCCGCCCATGCGACCTCGTAGCCCTGGCGCGTCAGCCAGAGCTCGAGCATCAGGCCGCTCTCGACCGCCTCTTGCTTGTAGTAATTGGGAACCAGAAAGACCTTCATAGCGTTGCCGCTTTCTCGCTCAAAGCCGATACCTGGGCTTGCAGCTCGTCATTCGAGCGCTCACCGGGGGCAAACCTCGTGCCGTACAGGAAAAACTCCACGTTGCCCTTGGCACCATGGATGGGCGACACGCACACGTCAAGTGGGAACAGGCCCTTGGCGGCAAAGAGCTCAATCGCCGCCACGAGCGTATCGCGGCGGACGGCAGGATCTGTCACGATACCGCCCTCGCCCACCAGCGCTGCCGGAGCCTCAAACTGCGGCTTTACGAGCGTGCAAAACGAGCCCGAAGGCGCCAGGCACGCCAGCACCGCGTCGATGATATTCGCGATACTCGTAAACGACACATCGCACACGGCCAGGTCGATAACGCCGCCGTAGCCAAGCTCGGGCAGCTGCGTCACGTTGGTGCGCTCATGGAGCGTCACGCGATCGTCTTGGCGCAGCGACCAATCAAACTGGGCACGACCCACGTCGACCGAAACGACCGTGGCGGCACCGCGCTTGAGCAGGCAATCGGTAAAGCCGCCGGTAGAGCAGCCTACGTCCAGGCAGGCAAGGCCCGTGGGATCGATACAAAACGCATCGAGCGCACCCTCAAGCTTAAGGCCGCCGCGCCCAACGTACGGAATGCGCCCCTTAACGTGCAGCGGCAGGCCCGGCGTCACCTTGAGCCCCGGAGAGGTCAAACGCTCACCGCCGCTCGAGACCAAGCCGGCCATAAGAGTGCGAAGGGCATCCGCGCGATCGGCGCAGATGCCCTGTGAAATCAGTTCGTCATCGAGACGCACGCGTTTCATGAATGCCATCAACCATTCGTATCCGGGGATGCAGCCTGCCTATCTTGGGACTCGTTTGCCGCATCCTCATCGTATTCCTGCTCGAGCTTGTCGGCCTCACGCGGCGTCAGCTCAAACTTGTCGACCATATCGACCGCACGGGAGCCAAGCTCAATCGCCTCGTCAAACAAATCGAGCGATCGCTCCAGGGACGTATCCTTGGAGCGAACGGTGGCGATGATCTGGTCCAGGCGATCCGAGATCTCATCGAAGTTACGGACGGAACCCTCTGGCATGGCTACTCCTCGACGGAGTCGGCCTCGACGGCCTCAGCAGCGTCCGGATCCTCGGCAAGTACACCGGCGGCAGCCTGAGCGGCAGCGACCTTTGCGGCCGCCTCGGCAGCCTGCGCCTCCTCGCGAGCGCGATCCTCGGCCAGCAGCTCTTGGTACAGGTCCTCGCCCGGCAGCTCCTCGCTGCGAGCGATCTTGCCCAGCACGCCGTTGACAAACGATGCGGACTGGTCGGTGCCATAAGCCTTAGCGATTTCGACGGCCTCGTTGATAACAATAGCGTCCGAGACCTCCTCGTCGGTGAGGAAGCGCATCTCGTAGACGGCGATACGCAGCAGGTTGCGGTCGGCGCCGGGCATGCGCATAAGATCCCAGTTCTTGGCGACGGCGCGCAGGGCACAGTCGATGCGATCGATATGCTCGTAGGCACCACGGCAAAGCTCCAGCGCATAGGGGTCGAGGGGACCCTTCGAGATCAGGAAATCGCCCTCGAGGACGCGCTCGAGCGGGCTGTCCGTGGCCTCGGCCTGGAACAGCAGCTGCAGCGCCTGACTGCGGGCAAGCGTGCGCCCGCGATAAACCTTAAGGCTCAAAGGTTACTCCTTGGGGAAAACGAGACCGTCGATGCAAACGTCAACGCGGTCGACCTCGACGCCCACCTGGGCATCGATGGCGGCGACCACGGCTGCGCGAACGGCCTCGGCGAGTTTCTTGAACGGATAGCCAAAGAACACCACGACACGCACGGTGAGTGCGAGCTTGTCGCCGACGACCTCGGCCTCGACCGCCGGCTCGGAAGCCGGGGCCTTGGACGAGAGCATCATGGAGACAAGGTTGGTGGCAAGGTCCTTGACGCCAACGGAGGCGATGCCCTCGACATCCGACACGGCGCGCGAGACGATGGCGGTCAGAACATCGGGCGAAATGCCGATGCCGTCAATCTTGATTTCCTGGGGCATGAGTCCTCCTAGAAGAGTTGGTTGCTAGACGCGGGAGACGAACTTGCCGTCGCGGGTGTCAACCTTGATGACCTCGCCCTCGTTGAGGTACATGGGGACCTGGATGACAGCGCCGGTGTCGATCGTGGCCGGCTTGGTGGAACCCTGGACGGTGTCGCCCTTAAAGCCCGGGTCGGTCTGGACGATGGTGGTCTCGATGAACATCGGCGGGGTCACGCCCATGAGCTCATCGTCGGCGAAGAGCAGCTGGCAGATGTCGTTCTCGCGCAGCCACTTGGAATTCTCGCCCACCATGTCCTCGGGAACGGGAACCTGCTCGTAAGACTCGTTGTCCATGAAGATGTAGTCGGTGCCATCGTTGTAGAGGTACTGGAACTCACGGGTGGTGAGCATGACGCTCTCGAACTTGGTGCCGGCGTTGCAGGTGTTCTCGACGACGCGGCCGCTCTTGATGTCGCGGGTCTTGTAGCGCACAAATGCGCCACCCTTGCCCGGCTTGACATGCTGGAACTCGACGATGGTGTAGACCTTGTCCTTAATGCGGAGACCGAGGCCGTTCTTGAAGTCGGCGGTAGAAATGGTAGGCATAGCGACCTTTCTTGTTATGGGCAGAACGCACAAGCGTCCAAATTACATACGACCAAAATTATACACTTGCAGACGGCGCCTGCAGCGAGCGCATAAAAAGAGAACGCGGGGCGTCCGAATCTATCCGAACGCCCCGCCTCAAAAATCTATCGAAATGAGCTAGCAATCGATGACGTGGAGGTCATGCGGCGTCTTGGTGAAGGGCTCGTAGCCGTTCTCGGTGACCACGCCGTAGTCCTCCAGGCGCACGCCGCCCACGCCGGGCAGGTAGACACCGGGCTCCATGGTGATAACCGAGCCAACCTCGATGATATTCTTGCTGCGGTTAAAGTTGGGCAGCTCGTGGATGTCGATACCGACGCCGTGGCCCAGACCATGGTTGTAGTAATCGCCATAACCGGCATCGCCGATGATCTTCTTGGAAAGCTTGAAAATGTCGTTGCCCTCGACGCCCGGATGGATAGCGGCGACGCACTCCTCGTGGGTGCGGCGTACGAGCGCGTACAGGTCGAGCTGCTCCTGGGTGGGCTCGCCCATCACGACGGTGCGCGTCATGTCGGAACGATAATCGCAGTAGCCCGCGCCGTAATCCATGAGGACGAAGTCGCCCTTCTCGATCACGCGATCACTCGGGACGGCATGCGGGTTGGCGGTGTTGGAGCCGCATGCCACGATGGAGCCGAAGGCCAGGCTGTCGGCGCCGTTGGCGAACATAAAGTTCTCGAGCTCGTTGCGAACCTGCTTCTCGGTCATACCGGGCTTAATAAAGCCGAGCATATGCTGGAAGGCGGCGTCGGTGATCGACTGCGCATGGCGCATGAGCTCGATTTCCTCGGCGTCCTTGATGGCGCGCATCTTGCGAATGTCGTCATGCATCAGCGGCAGCATGCAGGCGACGGAACGATCCTCCAGGCCACGCTGAATACCCTGGTAGAAGTTGATCTGCATGTCGTCCTCGACAGCGCAGACGCGGCACTTGTTGGCCGCGATCTTGCCGGCGACCCAACCGGGGATGGTGCCCTCGTCCATGTCGTAGACCCAGGGGCTGCCGGCGGGCGTGTTCTCCTCAAAGCTGTTGAGGTAGCGCGAGTCGGTATGGAACAGGCACTGGTCAGCCGTAATAAACGCCGCGTGCGGGAACTCGAAGGTGTAATCGAAGACGCCCTTCACGCCCGTAAGCCAACGAAGATTGGCCTCGTCACGAACCACGATAGCGTCGTAGCCGCGCTCAGCCATCAGGACACGGACACGCTCGATACGACCGGCAGGACCGGCAGCAAACTCTGACATGCAGATTCCTTTCTTGTTGTCTCTATAAAGACGGAACGGGTCTCAACCGAACGACGGAATCGCGCGCGATTCGCAACCGATTGGAAACCCGCCCCTCAACATGATACGAAAGACGATGTATGTCAATAAATCCTAGAGAAGTTCTTTGCGAGAAGCCAAGTAGGCGTGAGCATGGCGGTCGAGGACCTCGTCCTCAACGCTCGTTAGACGAATGGCGCCGAGTGCCGCGGGCAGCGGCAACATACTACGGTTCGAGCGGTCAAACTGCTGCCTGCGGAACTCCTCGATATATGAGGCAGGCTCCAGATCGAAGGCAAGCTCCTCGATACCAAAGTCCTCCAGGCAGTCATCGACCTCAAAGACGTAATCGATATCAAAGTCGCAGGCATCATGTGCTAAGCGCGCCTCAAAGCGCATGCCCTCAGACAGCAGCTGGTAGGCAGGAACCTGCGCCGCGGCTTTACCCAGGCAGGCGCGCAGGGTACGCTCCCCCATCTTGCCAAAATCGAGCGCATGGCGGGCGCTCGGGTTCGTGGCCATCAGTACGTCCTTACGGGCAGTCTGAGACCACTGAACGGCATTGACGAGCGCGACCTCCTCGCCCGCGAGAATCTCGGGGACGGTCTCAGTAAACTGATTCCAGCGGGACTTGCTGCTCGAAAGCATGGTGCCAACAAGTACCGCATAGCCGAGCTTGAGGTCCTCGGGGTCCGCCTCGCGAACAAGGTCGAGGTCGCACACGACCAAGCCCGGCTCGGGACGGAACGCGATAGCGGGAAGCGCATTCGTCGACGAGGCGACAAGCGGCTTCATGGTCGTCGCAACCGTGAGCATGGCGTCGAACGTCGTCGGCAGCAAGGCGCACTCGGTGCGACCGCACCACTGATTGGCACACCAACAAACGACCGAGCAGGTCGCCGTGTCACCGACAGCGACAACGAGATCGTCGCAGGTAATGCCGTTAGCCGACAGGGCGCCAAAGACGGTATCGGCATCGGCCAGCGTAGCACCGGCAGGAGAAACCTCGAGGACGAGCAGCGACACGGCAAAACCGGCGTCGACCAGCGCATGCTCGACGACCTCGCCAAAACGCTCGGATGTAGCGTCGTTCCAAACCACCATCGCGCGCTTAGGCTTGCCCACGGCCGAGGCAAACATGCGCGACAGCTCCTCGAACGCGCCCAATCCAACGCGGACATCGACACTGCGGTTTTGGAAATTGATAAGTTGACGGCGAATCATAGCAGTCCACGCTCCAAAAGCATCTCGGCACAAAGGTAGGAAACGTCCTCGAAGGACTTGTTGCGAATATCAAGGGTAATATCGGCGGCCTGGCGATACAGCGGACGGCGATGCTCAAACAGGCACGCAGCGTGCTCGGGCGAGCGGAAATCGGGCCGGGTATCGGAGCGGCGAATCTGGCGCAACGAGTCCTCAAAGTCGCCTTCGAGGTACACGCATATACCCATCTCATGCATCAGCTCAATGTTCACCGGCGTCTCGACGATGCCACCCCCGCACGACACCAGCAGGCTGCGCTCGCTTTGAAGCGAACGGAGTGCCGAGGTCTCAAGCTCGCGAAAACGATCCTCGCCCTCGGTCTCAAATATCTCGGTAACCGACTTGCCACATCGACGCACAACCAAACGATCGGTATCGATAAAACGCCGCTTGAACATAGTGCCGACGTTGCGCGCGAGCGTCGATTTGCCCGCGCCCAAAAAGCCGATAAAGAAGATATGGTCGCAGCCGTGTTTGATGTGCTGAGACATGGCGAAACCTATTCCTCGCAGGGAAGGTCGCGCAGGGCCCGGCGCTCAAAGATACGGAAGATCTGCGTGTACCACAGGTCCTGGGTTGCCTGCGGCTTGACCAGAATAGTGTCAACGCCGGCAAAGTTACCGCTCCACACGTCCGTGTACAGCTGATCGCCGATCAGCACCGCCTCGTCTGCCGTGGCGCCAAGGCGCTTAAGACCCGCCTTCAAGGCAAACGGGGCGGGCTTCATGGCGTGGCTGATGGCCTCGAGTCCCAGCTCGCGTGCAGAGCTCATGACCTGATCGCGATGCCAGTTGTTGGACACCATGCACAGCTTAAAGCCTTTGGCGCGGGCGGTATCGAGCCAAGCGGAAACCGCGGCGGGAACCTGCTCGGTGTCGCGCGGAACCAGAGTGTTATCGCGATCGAGCAGAATGGCGCGTTTGCCGTCGGCCCACAGGGTATCAAGGTCGATGCGATCGACCGAGGCAACGTATCGTTTGGGGCTAAAAATCCTCATGCTAATTCCAAGACAGTTGATGCTCTTCGTAGGTTTGCGAGAAGTACTCCTCGTCCTGCGTAATGTAGAAATACAGGTCATCGGAGTCGGTTGGCTCAAGCGTGGCCTTGAGTGCCTCGAGCGACGGAGAGCAGATGGGCGTGGGTGGCAGGCCCTCGTGCTTATAGGTGTTATACGGGCTATCGCTCTGCAGGTCGTCGGCGGTAACCTCGCCACCGGTGACATACATCATGGTCGCATCGCTGTTGAGATAGCGCAGACCGTCGAGCTTGCCGGCAAGGCGGTTGTAGAAGACCGAGGCCACGTGTGCACGTTGATCGGCGTTGAGGCCCTCGCGCTCAACGATAGAGGCCAAGTTGACGATGTCGTAGTCGGACATCTCCACACCGTAGCGCTCCTTGATCTTGGCTTCGCAGCTCGCAAAGTCAAGCGACTTGTACTCGGTCTTAAACTGATCGAGCATGGCGCGAATCACGTCATCGGCCGTCGGCGAATCACCCAACGAATAGGTCTTGGGGAACAAAAAACCCTCGAGCGAGTCGTTGGCGGCGCCCTTAAGGAAGCTATAGTCGTCCACGTAGTTGGAGGCCTTGGCCTGGTTGAGGAAGTCTTCCTTAGAGATGCTGTCGTAGGCCTGGGCCACGCGGTCGGCGACTTGATCGACTGTCAGACCCTCAGGGATAGTCAGCGCATTGGAGCCCGCGTTGGGGCCTTCCATGAGCTGCTGAACAACCTTGGTCGCATCCATGAGTGTGGTGAACGAGTAGGTGCCAGGCTTAAGCGACATATCGGCGTTAAGCTTTTTCACCGCCGCGTAGTAATCCTTGGGATTTTCGACGATATGGTTCTCGGAGAGAATCGAGGCGATCGTATCGCCCGAAGCACCGTCGGGAATGGTCACCGTAACTTGCTGGCCAGCAGCGACTTTCGCATCCTCACCGGCAAAGAAGCCCTTAACGGCAGGTACGACAAAGAAAGCGATAGTAGCAAGCGCGATTACGGCCACCACAACGCCGATGATCATAGGAACCGGAGAACTCTTCTTTTGAGCACCGCGACGAGCATGCGTGTTGTAGCTCGAGCGAGTCGCCGGAGCAACGCCATGCGACCCGCGAGCGTGATGCGAATGCGATTGGGGGGCCTGCGTTCGCTGGGTAGGTGCCTGTTGCTTAAAGCGAGCACCGCCTGCAGGCTGA
This sequence comes from Collinsella sp. AM43-1, assembly GCF_003467925.1. NCBI lineage: Bacteria > Bacillati > Actinomycetota > Coriobacteriia > Coriobacteriales > Coriobacteriaceae > Collinsella > Collinsella sp. AM43-1. The sequence continues at coordinate 80,229 of NZ_QSFR01000005.1, forward strand.
GCCGAACGAGCAGTGGGCTGCTGAGCCGCGTGAGAAGCCGGATACTGAACCGAACGAGCAGAAGGCTGCTGACCCGTCCGTTGAACAGGTTGGGCCGAACGAGAGGAGGACTGCACCGGGCGCGCGGCAGACTGAGCTGCGCGCTGGGTCGGCTGTGCCGGACGCTGGCCAGGCTGGGCAGGGCGCGACGCCGACTGACGTGTACAATTCGGCTGGCGCGGATCGGAAGCGCTAGGCATGCGAAACCTCCTCGTTTTTACGATCAAGCCACGTCTGCAAAAACAGGCTGGCGGCAATCATGTCAATCTTGCCCCTCATCTGCTTTTCGTTGAGGCCCTGCTCGCGCAGGATACGCTTTGCCTCTTGCGAGGACAGGCGCTCGTCCTCAAACTCCAACGGAAGATCGAGCTCGTCGGCAATCTTTTGCGCAACAGCGGCAACGCGCTCGGCCTGGGGACCGGGCTCACCGGCCATGGTCAGGGGACGCCCACTTACCAGGATATCGGGCTCATAGTCCTCAACCAGGTAGCGGAACGTCTTGGCCATACCGGTGACCTCTGCAGCCGGGAGCACCTTGACAGGCATCGCCATCTTGCCATCACGGCTCGAGACGGCGATGCCGATCCTGGTCTCCCCTATGTCCAGCGCAAGCGCGACCACAGCGACTACCTAGATTCTTAGGCGCCGAGCGCGGTCTTAGCGGCCGCGAGGGCATCGGCGATGCCGGCGGCGTTCTTGCCACCGGCCTGGGCCATGTTGGGACGGCCGCCACCGCGACCGTCGACCAGGCCCGCGATCTGCTTGATCACGTTACCGGCGTGGAAACCGGCCTTGACGGCGTCATCGGAGCCGGCGGCGAGCAGGGCCGGGGTGCCCTTCTCGGTCACGCTGGCGACGACGCAGGCGACAGGACCGGCGACCTTCTGGTGCACGGTATCCCAGACGTTGCGCAGGTCGGCAGCCTCAAGGCCCTGGAGCTCAGCGACGACGAGCTTGTAGCCGTCGAGCTCGACGGCGCCCTCGATGGCGCTGGAGATAGCGTCGGAGGAGCCACCGGTCAGTGCCTTCTTGAGCTTGTTGGAAGTCTCGCGCAGCTCGGCCTGCAGGTTCTCCACGCGGGCGGGAACCTCATCCACGCGGCACTTGAGCGCAGCAGCGGCGGCGTCGACGAGCGCCAGACGGTCGGCCATGTAGTCGAGAGCACCCTTAGAGGTCACGGCCTCAATACGGCGGACGTTGGAGCCCGTAGAGGACTCGGAAATGATCTTGAACAGGCCGATCTCGGCGGTGTTGGCGGCATGGGTGCCACCGCAGAGCTCACGGGAGAACGGCTGGTCCTCGGCGCCCACGGAGACAACGCGGACGACGTCGCCATACTTCTCGCCAAACAGGGCGACAGCACCGGCGGCCTTGGCCTCGTCGATGCCCATGACGCGGGTCACGACCGGCTTGGAGGCGAAGATCTGCTGGTTAACCAGGTCCTCGACAGCCTTGAGCTGCTCGGAGGACAGGGCCTCGAAGTGCGTGAAGTCAAAGCGCAGGTGCTCGGGCGTCACCAGCGAGCCAGCCTGGGAGACATGCTCGCCCAGGACCTGCTTAAGCGCAGCGTCGAGCAGGTGGGTGGCGGTGTGGTTGCGGCGCAGGAAGCCACGGCGCTCGGCGTCGAGCGCGGCGGTCACGGTAGCACCGACGGTCAGCGTACCCTCGGCGACGTGGGCAACGTGAGCATACAGGCCGTTGTGGTTCTTGGTATCGGAAATGGTCAGCGCGACGCCCTCGGCGGAAAGCTCGCCAGCATCGCCCTGCTGGCCACCCATCTCGGCGTAGAACGGGGTGCGGTCGAGCACGACCTCGACGTCCTCGCCGGCGGCAGCGGACTCGACAGACTCGCCGTTGCGCACGATGGCGACAACCTTGGCACCCTCGATCACATCGTTGTCATAGCCGTCGAACTCGGTCGCGGCAACCTTGTCCGAAAGCTCAACCCACACGTCGTTGAAGCTGCCCCAGGCATCGCCCTTGGCATTGGCACGAGCGCGGGCCTTCTGGTCCTCCATGCAGGCGGTGAAGCCGTCCATGTCGACATCGTGGCCAGCGACGCCGGCGATCTCGACGGTCAGGTCGATGGGGAAACCAAAGGTGTCGTGCAGCTTAAAGGCGACATCGCCCGGAAGCACAGCACCCTCGGCAAGCGCTGACAGAGCCTCGTCCAGATAGACGCGACCGTTGTCGAGCGTCGTGGAGAAGCGCTCCTCCTCGGAGGCGACAATGCCCTTGACGAGGGCGACGTTCTTGAGCAGCTCGGGGTAGGCCTCGCCCATCTGAGCGTTGACCTCGTCGATAAACTTGGTCAGGAAGGCGCCCTCGATGCCCAGCAGACGACCGTGGAACACGGCACGGCGGAGCAGGCGGCGAAGGACGTACTCGCGGCCCTCGTTACCGGGCAGGATGCCATCGGAGATCATAAAGTCGACGGCACGGGAGTGGTCGGCGATGATGCGCAGGGAACGGCTGGCGCCGGAGTAATCGTCGGCGTCATAGGTCTTGCCGCTGATCTCCTCACCGAGCTTGATGAGGTGCTGCATCAGATCGCCGTCGTAGTTGGCGGTCTTGTGCTGCATGATAGCGGCCATGCGCTCCAGGCCCATGCCCGTATCGAGGTTGCGGTGCGGCAGCTCCGGCATGGAGCCGTCCTCCTGGCGGTCGTACTGGGTAAACACGAGGTTCCAGAACTCAAGGAAGCGATCGCAGTCGCAGCCGGGCTTGCAGTCGGGACTGCCGCAACCGACCTCCTCGCCCATGTCAAAGTAGATCTCGGAGCACGGACCGCAGGGGCCGGTGGGGCCAGCGGCCCAGAAGTTGTCGTCCTCGCCCAGACGCGAGATGTGATCCTCGGCAACGCCCAGGGAGCGCCACACGTCATGGGTCTCGTCGTCCTCGGTAAAGACGGTGAAGTACAGGCGGTCGAGCGGCAGCTTGAACTCCTTGGTGATGAGCTCAAAGGCCCAAGCGCAAGCCTGCTGCTTGGAGACGCCGCCAAAGGAGAAGTCGCCGAGCATCTCAAAGAAGGACAGGTGACGGCCGTCCTCGCCGATGCAGTCGATGTCGTTGGTGCGGACGCACTTCTGGCAGGAGATCGCGCCGATCTCCTTCATGGTCTTCTTGCCCTGGTAGTACTCCTTAAACTGGTTCATGCCGGCGTTGGCAAGCAGCAGCGAAGGATCGTCGGGGACGAGGGACGAAGAAGGATAGAGCTTAAGACCGCGCTCCTCAAAGAAGTTGAGGAACTTGGAGCGAATCTCGGCCGTAGTCATTGACGGGTAGTCAGCACTCATAGAGGGAATCTCCTCGGTTTCACATCGAAACAGTTCAAACGTAACGATATTACCATCCCACCGCGCCTGTGCAAAAAAGAGGGCCGCCAAACAGCGACCCTCCAGCGAAAGTGCATGTTATTTAGGACTAAGCAATCCTTGAAAAAAAGGCTGCTGTAGAATTACATATAAGACTCACCCGGAAGGAGCGATCGATGAAAAGCAAACGATTTGTCCTGAATGCACTTCTGGCAGCAGCAATATTGACGCTCTTCGTCTTTTCGGACTCATACATGAATCACCAAAGATTTGGATATGCTTTATACGCTGTGTTTTCCGGCGAAACAACTTACAACACCATAGGCTTCATTGACGCAATCTTTTTCTATGTAGTCGGCCCCGTATCAAGCGAACTGGTCGCTTTTGTTGTCAGCTACAACCTGAATCAACAAATCCAAACTCACTCAGCGACTTCGGCCAAACAAGGAATCAATCTCTTCGTAATAATGATAATTCTGCAAATTGCGACAGTGTTGATTATCGCCCTGACCGCAACAAACGTTTTGAAGTATGAGTTCGGATTCATCGCGAGCTGTCTCGTGGCAATTGCCGCGGGTATAGCGGTTTCGTATACGACACCGGCAAAGAAGTAGCTCAACTAACAGGGCCTATTTAGAATCCGAATCGTCCATGGAACCGTCGATGCCGGTTTTGGTGTCGTCGTCCGTATTGGAATCGTCATCCTTAGCGAAGGGGTTCTTGAAAAAGCCTGTCGCGTCGGGCTGAAGACCCGAAAGCTTGATCCAGGGATTATCGAGTTCGGGCTTGGGCATGGCCTTGGCCTCGGGCGCGGTCTCGTTGCCGATGAGCTCGGACTCATAGATGAACGTATCGTCTCCAAGCGCGTCGTAGGCGGCGACCGGGTTGCCCTCGGTATCGCGATACGGCGTGCCCTTAAACACGGCGCCATCGTATGCCACGAGCTGGCGACCGGTCTCGTTCTCAAAGTAGTAGACGAAAATGCCCTTGAGGGCCGCGCACAGCGGAATGGCGATAACCATGCCGATGGGACCCATGAGTGCCGAACCGATAACGAAAGCCGTCAGGCTCATAACGGGATGCACCTGCACCGAGCTCTGCATGACCTTAGGCGAAATGACATTATCGGTGACGTTTTGAGCCACCATGGTCATGACAAGCGTCCACAACGCCAGCATGGGGCTGAACATAAAGCCGAGCACCGTGGCGATCGCCGCACTCACCCAGGGACCGACAACCGGAACCAGGTGCATAATGCCGGTAAAGATAGCCATGAGTGCTGCATACGGATGGCCGATGATCGTAAAACCAATAAAGGCAAGAAAACCGCCACAGATCGATGTGATGACCATGCCACGCATGTAGCCGCCGACCGAACGCGAAAGGATGGCCACCATAAAGCGGTACGAGGTCTCCTTTTCCTGCCCGATGATGGTGCAGACCTCGTGGTGCATGCGGGGATAATCGCAGGCAAGCCAGTAGGCAAGCACCAGACCCAGGAAGATGACGAACAGCTGCGAGGCCGTGTTGGTAATGAGCGGAAACACACCGCGGCCGAGCTCAGCAGCGATTTGCGAGACGTACTTGGACGCTACGGTAACCAACGAAGAAAGATTGTCGTCCAGATACTCCTTGAGCGGCGTGTTGTTGAGCGTCTTAGCGTGCGAGAGCATCTCGTTGAGATCGCCACCCGCAACGCGAAGCTGCTCGGGCAGGCGGCTCAGGACTTCCATGATTTGACCGAGCAAAATAGGCGATAGGATGCAGACGACGCCGACGAGCACGGCAACAACCACAATGAGTGCGATGAGCGAACCGAGGCCACGTCCGACACCGTGATGCTCGAGCCAGTTGGTGATCGGAGACATCACAAAAGCGATGATGGAACCGACAGCGAGAAACTCGATGACCGGTGCCAGGATGCCCATAAGGTTAAAGATGACGGCAGCGATGACAATGCAGCCGACGACGCCCCAAATGCGCAGCGTCAGAATGCGGGTATCGCGAAGCGTGCGGTCGATTTGTTGGGGGTGCTCACTCATGAACGAATCATCACTCCGTCGGGGTCAATCTTATCTTGAATCTTCTTAAGGGTACGGCGCAGCAGGCGCGAGACCTGCACCTGCGAGATGCCAAGCTTCTTGGCAATCTCGATCTGGGTCATGCCCTTAACGAAGCGCAGCTCGATAACCTCGCGCTCGCGCGGCGAGAAATCGCGGATGGCTTCCTCGATTACCAGGCGGTCATCGGTAAAGTCGAGCTCGTTGTCGTCGTCGGCATAGCGATCGAGAATCGAAGGCGCATCATCGGAATCGGACGCACCGGGGGCCTCGATGGGCACCGAGGTGTAAGCCGAGGACGATTCCATGGCTTCGAGCACCTCGTCGACGGTCACGTCCAGGTATTCGGCGATTTCCTCAACCTTGGGCGAACGCTGCAGCTCGTTGGTGAGCTTATCGGTAGCCTGGTTGACCTTGGCCGAGAGCTCCTGCAAACGACGGGGCACGCGCACGCTCCAGCCCTTGTCGCGGAAATGACGCTTAATCTCACCCATAATAGTAGGTGTGGCAAATGTCGTGAACTCGAGCCCGCGCTCAGGGTCAAAGCGGTCGATAGCCTTGAGCAGACCCAAATAGCCGACCTGCAAAAGGTCATCGAGCGGCTCGCCGCGGTTCTTAAATTTGTTGGCAAGAAACCTTACCAGGTTCATATGGGACATGACGAGCTGCTCGCGAGCATCCGGATCACCGGTCTCCTTATAACGACGAAACAGCTCGCGGGTTTTCTCCTTGTCCCAAGCGGTCTTGCCGCTCCGGGAACGTTCGGTCATATTAGATATCCGCCTTGAGGTCGAGGGAAAGCGTTAGGGGCGCTGTAGTCTTTTCGTAGGAGTCGCACACACTTGCAAGAATGAGCTCGGCATACACGGCAGCCTGGTCATCTTCATCGACGGTCGCCTGGTCGCCAAAGGTAAAGGTCATGCCCACATGCGATTCGTCCACATCGAAATTGATCGTGATGTCGTCGCAGTCGACCGCGGTGCACCCAAAGATGAAGGCTTCCTCGGCAGCCATGCGGATATCCTCGATGCGATCGACGGACATAGAGCACAGGGCGCCGACGTTGGCGGCCGTCATGCGCACCAAGCGCGCGAGACGCGGATCACCGGCAACGCTCAGCGTAATGGGGCAGGTTGCTTCACTACTCATCGCAGGACTCCTCGGAGGTCTCGGCAGGCGTATAGGTGTAATACTGAGCAGGCTTAGCAGCGGGCTTCTGAACATCATCGTCGTCAGCAGCGGCATCGTCATCGTCAATCAGAACGCGCTCAGTAGGCTGCTCGGCCTCGGCGGCGGCAGCGGCGAGCTTGCGATCGTCGTCGGCTGCAGGAGCCTTCACCTTATTGAAGAGCTTCTGCACGGCGCCAGCAGCAGAATCAGTCACGCTCGATACGGCATTGCTAGCCTCGGCCACGCTGCCCGTGACCTCGGAGATGTCGCGAACGACCGCCTCAACCTCAACGAGGTTAGACGTCAGAGCATCAACGGCAGTCTTGCTCGACTTGAGGAGCGGCTCAACCTGGGCAAGTGCCGGCGTAAGCTCGTCAACGGCGCCATCGAGCTTTGCCACCACGGGCTGTGCCTCGGCGAGCGTATTGTTAAGGTCACTCACCGTCTTGTCGAGCGAGTCGACGACGGTGCGGGTCTTGCGCAGCGTGAGCGCGAGCTCGACAACAGCCCACACGCCGGCAACGGCGAGCACCAGCAGGGCGATTTGAATGGGACTCATACAAGCCTCCCGAAGGAATCGAAATACAGACGTTTTTCATGGTACCCCAAAGAAGGGCAAAGATACCCAAAGGGAATGCGCGAGGCGCCAATGGCCTACTTGGGAGCGTTGCCGCTACGGTCGCGCTCGCTTTGCTCCACACGCCACTCTTCCCAACCGCGGCCGGCAGGCTGCCAGAACGCACCGCGCTCCAACCCCTCGGGCAAATAGCGCTGATCGACCCAGCCTTCGGGATAATCGTGCGGGTACTTGTATACACCGTACTCGTCGCTGCCGGGACGGTGACGATCGCGCAGGTAGCTGGGCACCTCGCGAAGACCACTGCTGTGGATATCGGCCAGCGCCGCATCGATCGAGGCCTCACACGCGTTGGACTTAGGCGCCAGGCACACATAGAGCGCAGCCTGAGCCAGGTTGATGCGACACTCGGGATAGCCAATGACCTCGGCAGATTTAAATGCGGCATGTGCCACCAAAAGCGCCTGCGGGTCGGCGTTGCCAACATCCTCGGAAGCCTGAATCATAATGCGGCGAGCGATAAACTTGGGATCCTCCCCCGCATCGATCATGCGCGCAAGCCAATAAATGGTGGCATCGGGATCGCTGCCTCGCATGGACTTGATGAACGCGCTAATAATGTCGTAGTGCATATCACCGTTTTTGTCATACGAAAACCCACGACGCGGATTGGCGATCTTCACGTCATCCACGGTAATGGGATAGCGTTCCCCCGCCGCCGGCGCTGGCGTTCCCTCGGTATCGGGACGCGTAACGGCAATCTCACTCGCAAGCTCGAGCGTCGTGAGCGCCGAGCGCGCATCACCCGCGGCCAGCGTGCAAATGGTCTTGACTGTATCCTCATCGGCCGAGAACTTACCGTTTAAACCCTGCGGCGCCTCGAGCGCACGCTCAATGAGCGTGGCGATATCCTCGTCCTTCAGGTGCTCAAGCTCTACCACACGCCCACGCGAGAGCAATGCCGAGTTGACCTCAAAGTACGGGTTTTCCGTCGTGGCGCCAATCATAATGACGGTGCGGTTCTCGACCGCATGCAGCAGGGCATCTTGCTGCGATTTCGAAAAGCGATGGATCTCATCGATAAACAGAATGGTGCGGCGGTCGTAGGTGTTCAGACGGGTCTTAGCCTCATCGATTACGCGGCGCAGGTCCTTCACAGTGCCCGTCACGGCGCTGACCTCGACAAACTCGCTCTTGGTATGGTTGGCGATAATGTGGGCCAGCGTCGTCTTGCCCGTGCCAGCCGGGCCGTACAGAATCACGCTCGACAGCACGTCATGCTCAATCGCGGCGCGCAGCCACGAGCCCTTACCGACGGCCTTTTGCTGGCCCACATACTCGTCGAGCGAATTGGGGCGCATACGCACCGCAAGCGGCGCATTTTTAAAGGAGCGCTCGCGCGTCGAAGCAGAAAAAAGGTCGTCCATAGCCATCCCGTGCATTAATCAAAATCGTTGTTGACCAACAGTATACCGAAAGGATACGAACTACCGTTCGTTAATATAGGTGCGGTGCGGAAACTTTAGACCTGGGAACAATTTGCTCGTCAGCTCGCAGAAATAACCATCCGTCATGCTTGCGATGTAATCGACGACGGCCTGATCCTTGTCGTCCTGCCAAGCATAGGTGCGGCCATAATAGGAAAGCTGCTGCTCAATACGCGAAATGTGGTGCTTAAAGATGTAGGAGGACTCGTCACCCTCGTTTATATCCTGCAGGCAACGGTCGTAGAGCTTTTCGAAGGCCTCGCGCAGTTCCGCTTCAGAGTCGCCTTCGATACCGCCCTTGCTATAGATCTTCTCGTAGTTCTCGCGCTTAGCCCGGCGGATCTCCTCAAACAGGTCCCCGCTCATCTCGATACGCGGTTTGCCGTAGCTATGCTCAACGATATCGATGGATGCGTGCGTGAGAATCCAGCTGTTATAGGCGCCGCCCCGACCGTCGTCAAAAGCGTCGGGCGACAGCAGGCCAGCCGCAATGGCGTCCTGGCGATCGCGCCCAACGTAGGCAAGGATATCCGAGATGCGAACCACGCAACCCTCGAGTGTCATGGGACGCAGGTGCTCAATCGCGCTATAGCCTGTGGCAATGCATTCCTCGACGGTTCGGTCGAACTGGTCAAAGGAACCCATGTCCGAAAGCTCAAAAACACGCTGCTCGTACTCGCCGTTATGGCATAGCACGCCATCGAGCGTTTGAAGCGACACGTTGCGACCGTACAGCGCATCGAGGACGCGGACCGACTGCACGTTATGGAAAAAGAAGCGACCCGTACGCTCGTGATAGATATCGTTGAGGAATCGCTCGCCGGCATGGCCAAAGGGCGTGTGACCCAAGTCGTGGCCTAAGCCAATCGCCTCGATCAGATCGCAGTTGAGCCCCAGAGCACGTCCGATATCACGCGCGATGCGCGAGACAAGCTGCACGTGCAGGCCTCGGCGCGACAGGTCATCGTTACTGCGAAAACTGAAGACCTGAGTTTTGCCGGCGTATCGGGCATACGCAGGCAGATGAAGAATCTTTTCGGTATCGCGCATAAAGGCCGGACGCATGAGCGTGCCCTCGTCTGCGGCTCGATCAACGCGACGGATGACCTGGTCATCGTCGCAACGGTACGGGTTGACATAGCCCGAAGCACGATCTGCGGCAATGCGCTCGACAAGTTCGGGCGATAACGCCGAGGGAATACGGTCCATGCGCGCCTTAATGACGGCCGTTTCTTGATTAGATGCCATGGCATGCTCCTTAAGAAGGATGCGCAATCGGTTACAATGTGCAGCCCACGACCTCGATTATGGCAAAAATCGGCACCAAAAACGGCAGCAAAGGCAGGGAGCGCGATTTTGTGAAGAGGCAGGAGAGGGCAAGGGCCAGGAGCGCGACGGCAAATGCCACGATGCCGCCCATAGGGTCGAGCGTGCAAAGCGCGAAGAGCGCCTTGGCGTCCCCCATGCCAATGCCAGGGACGTGGCGAACACGACGCCAGAGTGACTCAGTAAGCACAAGGGCAAGGTAGACGATGACCGCAAGACCGGCGTGGTCAAACGCCGTGTTAACACCCTTGTCGAGCCAAACGCCTGCAAGCGCCGCCACCGCACACGCGCCGGCAAGCTGATTGGGAAACCGCCGCTCACGGGCATCAATCACCGCGCCGGCAAAGATACAAATCCAAAACGGGATATAGACCATCGTGCACCTCCATGAACAGCTGCTCAAAAGCAAAAACCACCACAAAGGTACAGGCACCTTTGTGGTGGTTTTGATGGTGGTTATTTGGCGCCTTGCATGACCTCGTCGAGGGTAACGTTGACGGCGTGCTGCGTCGGGACCCAGTCGACCTTTAGGAACAGCGCTGCCACCGTGATGGGGATATAGCTGAACATAAAGATCGGGAAGGTAAACAGGTTGGTCACCAGGCGCCACTTTTGCGCACAATGAATGTGCTTGTACTCAAAGATGGTCGTAAGTAGCGCCAGGATAAAGAAGGTCTGGTACATCATCGCGAAGGTCATAATGAGCGAGGCGGCACAAGCCTGCATCTCGACCTCGGTGGCCAAGAAGCCATGCGAAAGCCCGCCCACGATGAGAAAGGTAGCGTTGGCGAGCATGGAGATCAGGGACAGCAACATGCCCGGAGCGATGGTCATAAACATGTCATATGCGGCAAAGCGATGATAGCAAAACGTCGATTTGACCAGATGCTTACCGTAGGTAAAGAACACCTGGTAGAAGCCCTTGGTCCAGCGCATACGCTGCTTCCAAGACGCTTTAAACGTCACGGGTTGCTCGTCAAAAAACTCCGCCGGCGCATAGCCAATGCGAATGCCGTGAATGGCGCAGAACGTGGTGAACTGAATATCCTCGGTCAGCGTGTGGAACTGCCAGCCGTGCATACCCTCGATAACACTGGCGGAGATGAGGTAGCCCGAACCCGAGACGGCACAGGACGTCTTGCAGATATTACGCGCGTTGTTAAGGAAACGCGCCTCGCGCAGGTACCAAGTGGCGTTGGCAGCCGAGATCCACGAGCTGCCAAAGTTCTTGGAGTTGCGGTAGCTTGTGACCACATGGAATCCCTGGTCAAAGGCGTCATTCATCTTGGAGACGTAATCGCGGGAGATAACGTTGTCGGCATCGAAGATAAAGTAGCCCTCAAAGGTATCGGGATACTCGTTAAGAATGCGGTCAAAACCAAAGTCCATGACCCAGCTCTTGCCTTTACGGGCCAGGTCGTTTCGCTCGTACACGACAGCGCCCGCCTCGCGCGCGAGCTGCGCGGTGTTATCGGTGCAGGCATCGGCGACGACAAAGACCTCGATGAGCTCGGACGGATAATCCTGGTCCTTGATGGAGCGAACGAGGTTGGCGATAACGGCCTCCTCGTTGTGTGCTGCAATAAAGAAGGCATACCGGTGGAGTTTTTTGGCCTTGGGAGGCGCGACCTCGCCGCGGAGAGCACCGATGACAAAGAAGACCACCTGGTACAAGAAGCAGACCGTGAGCAGCGTGACGACAATCTGGTTGAAGATCACGATGGGTGTGTTGGTTTGTAAAAAGGCGAGCATGCAGGCTCCCAGGAACGCGTTACGTAAACAACCGTATATCTTACCGCAGGCTAGGGGCGTTCAAAAAAACCACCTAATACTGGCTAGGCTTCGAGCAGGCCGAGCTGCGGTACGATTTCGTCGCCGGCAGCAGTGCGACCAAGCGAACGCGGGGCTAAGTCGTCGAGGACGGCGGCGAGATCCCACGGCAGCTCGTCGCGGCACTCAATGCGCTCTCCCGTCACGGGATGATCGAACGCCACGCGCCAGGAATGGAGGAATTGCCTGGTCAGACCCTGATCGGCACGCGCATCGCACTTACCGTAGAGCGGATCGCCCACGCAGGCGTGGTTGATGTGGCGCATGTGCACGCGAATCTGATGCGTGCGACCGGTAAACAGGTGACACTCAACGAGTGTGTAGCCGTCATCAAAGCGCGTGGAATCAAAGCGCTCAAGGACCTTAAAGGTCGTGATGGCCTGGCGTGCAAAAGGATCATCGGAAACCGCCATCTTGACACGGTCACGTGTAGAACGGGCAATACCGGTGTTGATGGTGCCCTCGTCCATGGCGATGTGCCCGTGAACGAGCGTAATGTAGCGGCGGTCGAGCGTGCGCGTACGGATAAGGTTTTGGAGCGCGCGCTGGGTGTCGTCGTCCTTTGCCGCAAGCATGAGACCCGAGGTATCGCGATCCAAACGATGCACGATACCGGGGCGGTCCTCGCCCTGCACGGTGCCCAGATGGTCGATACCGCAGTGATAGACCAGCGCATTCGCGAGCGTACCGCTCTCATGACCATGCGCAGGATGGCACACCAGGCCGCGCTGCTTGGAGAGCACGATGAGGTAGTCGTCCTCGTAGCGGATATCGAGCGGGATGGCCTCGGGAATCACATCGGTGGGATCGTGCGGCTCGGGCAAATCAACCGAAATACGGTCACCGGCTCGCACGGCGTACTTTTTGGACAAGCAGGTCTCGCCATTGACCACTACGGCCCCGCCCTCAATCAGATGCGCGCAGGCAGAACGCGTGGGACATCCATCGTTGGCGCCCAGATAGGCGTCAAGACGCTGACCAGCGGCATCATCGGCAACAAGGATATGGATGTCGGCCATTAGCGCTCATTCCTTTCGCGAATCTTGCGGGCACGCTCCCCACGCTGCTTGGCTTTGCGCTTGGCGCGGGCCTCGTCACGGGCGTTAAGCTCGGCGGTCGCATCGACCTCACGGGCCGCGGGGCTCAAGAACATGTAGCCAAAGAGGGCGAGCACGACGCCCACGGTAATGCCGATATCGGCAACATTGAAGACGGGGAAGTCAATGAAGGTGGTGGCAATAAAATCGGTCACGAAGCCAAAGGCCAAACGATCGATCGCGTTACCGATAGCACCACCCGCAACCATCGCCATGCCCACAACCTCAAGATGGGCGAGCTGAGGTGCACGAACGAGGTACACGACAATAGCGATAATGACCGCCAACGCCAGCACGGCAAACGCGATACCATGCCCCTCACCCATGCTGAAGGCAGCACCGATATTGCGGACAAACATAAAGTCGATGACACCAGGGGTGACGGTCACATGCAAAGCGTCGCCCACGGCACGAACCGCAAGCTTGGTCAGCTGGTCAACAAGCAGCACAGCCAGCGCCACCCCACCAGCAACACCCAACCGCCAACGCAAAGGCGGCGTCATATCCCCAGCACGACCCAAATCAATCCCCTACCCTCAAGAACATCGAATTACGTTTAACGCAGTAGATAATCATACATTGACGCAGGCAAGAAGCGACAAATCTCCCAAGAACGGAAACACCGCAGGTAGAGCATAAATGAGCGAGCGGGTCGCATTTGAGACAAGGTGACGTGAAACGAAAGGGCGCTGACCTTCTGGTCGCGCCCTTGAAGTTGAACGTCAGATTGTCCAAATGCGGCCCGCGCAGCGTCGGCAGGTCCGCCGTTCGGTAGAACGGCGGAACCTAAAGGGCATTCGCACACCTCTTGCAAATGTGAGCGTGACCGTTGTACTCGCCAACGGTGGTGCGGTAATTCCAGCAACGGTCGCAGCACTCGCCCTCGGCAGCCTCGATGGCAACGGAGAGGTCCTCGCCCTGGGTCAGTTCAACAGCGGAGACGATGTAGAACTCGGCCAGGTCGACGGCCTTGTCGCCGGTCAGCAGCGCATACATCTCGGCGGGAACGACTGCCTTGACGCGGACCTGCTGGCTCTTAGTGAAGGTGCCGGCGGAGCGGGCATCCTCAAGGGCCTTGGTCACGGCGCTACGGAGCTCGAGCGAAGCCTCAAGCACGCCCTCAAACTCATTGGCCTCGTCGACCGTAATGGGCGACTTATACCAATCGAGCAGCGCGGCGTACTTCTGGTGATCGACGCAGCCGGTGGGTGCATAGGCCATGGCCTCGTCGACCGTGTAGGACAGGATCGGCTGCAGGTCGCGCATGAGCATCGAGAAGAGCTCGGCAAGCACGGTCTGGGCGCTCCGGCGCTCGAGCGAGCCGGGCTTCTCGCAGTACAGACGGTCCTTCAGGGCGTCGAGATACACGTTGGACAGCTCGGTAACCACAAAGTCGTAAAGCGCACGGTAGGCGCGCGGGAACTCGTAGCTAGCGTAGGCGTCGTCGACCTCGGCCTGGACCTGGGTCAGGCGGGCAACCATGAGCTTGTCGAGCGGCAGCAGGTCGGCAAAGGCGACGCCGTCGGTCTCGGGCTCAAACTGACCCTCGAGCTCGGAGAGCAGGAAGCGCAGCGTGTTGCGGAAACGACGGTAGGCATCGGACGTGCGAGCAAGAATCTCGTGGTCGATGGACACGTCGGAGCTGGTATCGACGGAAGCAACCCACAGGCGGATGATGTCGGCGCCCATCTCGTCACAGACCTTGTTGGGGTCGATAACGTTGCCGAGTGACTTGGACATCTTACGGCCCTGGCCGTCGAGGGTGAAGCCCTGCGAGACGACCGCCTTGTACGGAGCGTGGCCGTTGGCGCCCACCGAGGTGAGCAGCGAGCTCTGGAACCAACCGCGGTGCTGGTCAGAGCCCTCGAGGTAGACGTCCGCCGGGTACTCCAGCTCGGGACGGTACTCGCAGACGGCCTTCCAAGACACGCCGGAGTCCCACCACACGTCAAGGATGTCCTTATCAGCCTTGAGGTGATGGCCACCGCACTTGGGGCAGACGCAGGCCTCGCCCAGATAGCTCTCAGGAGCGTCGGTGAACCAGGCGTCGGAGCCCTTCTCGTGGAAGAGCTTAATGACGGCGTCGAGCGTGGCGTCGTTCATGACCTTCTCGCCGCAGTCGGCGCATGTGTAACTGGGGATAGGCACGCCCCAGTTGCGCTGGCGGCTGATGCACCAGTCGGGACGCTGCTCGACCATGGCGCCGATGCGGTTGGCGGCGTGAGCCGGATACCACTTGACGTTCTCACGGACCTCCTTGCCAGCCTGCTCGCGCAAACCGGTCTTGTCCATCGAGACGAACCACTGGTCGGTAGCACGGAAGAGCACCGGGTGCTTGCAGCGCCAGCAGTGCGGATAGCTGTGCGTGATCTTCTTCTCGAGAACCAGGGTGCCGCGCTCGCGCAGGAACTCGATGATGTGCGGGTTGGCCTCATCGGTATCCATGCCGCTGAAGGGGCCGCCGGTGCCAAACTCCTCGCCGGTGTAGAACTTGCCGTCGTCATCGACCGGCATGCAGATGTCGGTGATGCCCTCCTTGAGGCAGGCGAAGTAGTCGTCGACGCCGTGGCCGGGCGAGTTGTGGACGATACCGGTACCGTCATCGACACCGACGTAATCGGCCAGCAGCGCCACGCCCTCAACGCCGTCAAAGATCGGCTGCTTGTAGTGGATGTGGTGGAAGGTCTCGGCGGAAACCACGTAGGGCTTGCCATCGACCATGACCGGGGTGTACTCCCAGCCAAACTCCTCACAACACTTAGGAGCCAGGTCCTCGAGCATGACCTCGGCACGGCCCTCGTGCTCAACGGCGACATAGGCGGCGCCGGGCTTAAGGGAAACGGCCTGGTCGGAGGGGATGGTCCACGGCGTGGTCGTCCAGATGATAAAGTCGACCGGGCCGTCGAAGTTCTCGAGGCCGGCGGGCTTGGAGGTCATCTCAAAGCGCACGAAAATGGACGGGCTCGTCTCGTCGGAATACTCGATCTCGGCCTCGGCGAGTGCGGTGTGGCAATGCTTGCACCAGTGAACCGGCTTGTGGCCGCGATAGATCATGCCCTTATCGAACATGGCCTTGAAGACCTCGATGTCGGCGGCATCATGCTGGTGATAGAGCGTCAGATAGGGGTTGTCCCAGTCGCCGAGCACGCCCAGACGACGGAAGCCGGCCTTCTGCAGCTCGATGTTCTCGACAGCGAACTTGTTGCAGAGCTCGCGGATCTTAGCCGTGGAGGTCTGGTTGAACTTCTCGGTGCCGAGCTTCTCCTCGACCTTGTGCTCGATCGGCTGACCATGGCAGTCCCAACCGGGGACGTAGGGAACCTCATAGCCCTGCATCATCCAGTAGCGGTTGATCATGTCCTTGGAGATCTTATTCATGGCGTGGCCGATGTGGATCGGACCGTTGGCGTACGGAGGGCCGTCGTGCAGCACGAACTTCTTGTGACCCTCGTTCTTCTTCAGAACCTGCTCGTAGACCTTGTTGTCCTGCCAGTCCTTGAGTCGCTTGGGCTCGGACTTGGAAAGACCGGCACGCATGGGAAAACCGGTCTTGGGCAGATTCATCGTCTGCTTGTACTCGTTTGCCACGGTACCCCTTTCATGTCGTGGGCGCGCACGCCCTCTGGGCACCAAAAAAGCGCCCGTCCCTACAAGCTGGGACGAAGCGCCACAAACGGGCTGCACGCCCGCAAAAGCTCTTCGCTTAACCACCCAGCTTAGATGCCCTCGCCCGCGTATTCGCGCGCTCGCATCCGTTACTCGGCTGGTCTGTATCGACGACCATCTCGGCGATGTCTACTAAGACGAACCTACGCGGCACGTCCGTTGGGACCGCAGCTCCGGGGTGATTTTCATCGGTCGCATGCACGGGTTCTCAGCGCTCCCCGCTCTCTGTAGCATGCGGACGGCCGACTACTCGTCCCCATCAACGCTTATACGGAGTATGCTAGCACGTTCCGCACCGGCGAAAAACCCTCAACACTGGTTTTATACGTTCGAAATTTCTTGCGGCCGTGGACCTTCTCTTGGAGCAAAATACCTGTAAGCACTTTATCGAACGAAAGAAGATTGCTATGCGCACGATCGGAATGAGCGACTATACCGTTGGCGAAGACTGCTTTGACGAGCTGCACGGCGCGTTGGCCGAGTACGGAGCAACCAAGGTCGCCATCATTGGTGGTAAACGAGCACTGGCCGCAGCACTTCCCGGTATCGAAGCTGCGCTGGCAGGTACCGACGTCGAGATTCTGGAGACGCGCGTCTACGGCACCAACAGTACGCGCGCAAATATCGCCAAGGTCGTAAACTCCCCTGCCTGCCAGGAAGCTGACGTGCTTATCGCATGCGGCGGCGGCAAAGCGCTCGACACCGTCAAGACGGCGGCCATCGAGCTCAAGAAGATCGTCTTTACGGTACCGACGATCTGCTCCAACTGCTCGGCCGCGACCGCCATTGCCGTTGTCTACAACGACGACGGCTCGCTCGAGGGCTATTCGTACCCCAACCGCCCCGCGCACATCTTCATCAACCCCAAGATCATCGCCGAGGCTCCGGCGGAGTACTTCTGGGCGGGCGTGGGCGATGCCCTGTCCAAGCAGCCCGAGGTCGAGTACGCCACGAGCGCCGGCAACCTGGAGCACACCGCAGGTCTTGGCCTGGCGCTCGCACACACCTGCTCCGAGCCGCTGTTTACCTATGGCGTGCAGGGTCTTGAGGACGTTCGCCAGAACCTGTCGACCGAAGCCGTCAAGCAGATCGCGCTCGATATCGTGGTCAACACGGGCTACGTCTCCAACCTGACCAACCAAAACGATTACTACTACAACTCGAGCGTGGCGCATGCGTTCTACAACGCCACCTGCAGCATTCCGCGCGAGGGCTCCTACCTGCACGGCGAGGTCGTAAGCCTGGGTGTGCTGGTACTGTTCGCCTATACGGGCGATACCGAGAACCTTGAGCGCTACTCAGCCTTTAACAAGCAGATGGGACTGCCCGTGACGCTTGAGCAGGTCGGGCTTTCCGAGTCCGATATCCCCGCCCTGTGCGAGTACGCGCACACCACCAACGAGTGGAAGCAGGGAAACCCCGAGCCCTTCACCGACGAAAAGTTCGCCGCCGCCATCAAGGCTGCCGACGCTTACGGCCACACGCTCTAGGACTGGCCCAAAACCACCACAAAGGGGACAGGCACCTTTCTGGTGGTTTTTTATTGCTCCAGCATTCAGTTCGTACTCGAACCCGATTCTTTACGAGAAAGGGTTCGAGTACGTTTTTTGTTTATCGGAAATTCTGCGGAAGGACTACTCGGAACGGTAAACAGGAACGAACAGAGGCAGGGTATCATCATGGTGATGGTATCCTGCCTTTTGTTTTGCGGGATCAAGGTCGCTTTATGCGAACTTGATCGCCACTTATATGGCGCATTGATGGCAATTGCTTCGTACGTGCATACCGGGAGCCTGTACACCTCTGGCAAGGCGTAACACACTAGACTTTGTTCCAAAGTCCGTGTGCTAAGGGGGCAGGCCCCTTAGAATTCCTGTGGAGTGTGTACGCACGTACGCAGGAAAACGGCAAAATTTCGCTATATCAGGGCGTTCTTTCATTGGAGAGTATGGTATACACGGCTTAGTTCAACAAATAAGAATTTATATATAAAGGAGAATATTGATGAAACTGTTTTTATGTTCTCACTTTTCAAGTGTAGGAAGTCTGATAAAGGAAGAAATTGAAAATAAAAAAGTCGCATTTATTCCAACAGCTTCGCTGCGTGAAGGCTACACCGGTTATGTCGGCTCGGCTCGAAAATTATTCAAAAAGTTGAGAGCAATCGTAACTGAAATTGATATTTCAACGGAGGCTTATTCAACGATACAGTCTCTTTTTGAAGATGCGGATGTGATCTATTTTACCGGCGGAAATTCTTTTTTCCTTATAGACCAGCTCCGTAAAACGGGAACGGATGAGCTGTTGAAGAAAGAATTGGCAAAGGGAAAACTGATGATTGGTGAATCGGCAGGTGCGATTGTATGCGCTCCAAGCATCCAATATATCGAGCAAATGGATGAAAAGCCGGAGGACTACTCACAAGAAGATGATGCAGGGCTTAATTTGATTGATTTCTATGTTCTTCCGCATTATCTTACAGCACCATTTAAGAAAGTTACCGAGAAGATAATGACTGAGTTTTCGGATTTGAATCTATGCCCAATTAACAACCGTCAGGGAATTGTAATTGATGGTGAATGTTCAAAGGTAATTTGCAAAGACTAATTTGAATATTTCAGTTTGCTGTACTCATTCCTAGCAGGGTTTGGGGCGGGCACGCCCCAACAAGAAGCTGTCCCAAAGGGGCAAGAATGGGGACTGCGGACGATTTCTTGGACCGCTACGCGGCCCTTCCCAGCGCGGCGCGGAACTCGGCCGGCGTGCGGCCGCCGAGCGCATCGCTGCGCCTCTCCGTATTGTAGCGGCCGATCCAGGCCCCGAGCTCCTCGATGAAGCGGGCGGGGGCCCAGCCCGACCAGTCCCTGCCGTGCCAGAACTCCCTCTTGAGCAGGCCGAAGAAGCCCTCCATCGCGGCGTTGTCCGGGCTGCAGCCCTTGGCGGACTGGATTGGCTACACTGATGTGGACAGTTCCGGGAGGGGCGCAAGAGACGGGAAGGCCGTGTGCGCGTTCCTGCGTGAGGGCCGCGGGGAGGGGCTGCCTGGGTACGGCGCCTGTCAACTCGGTCTACGTCTTTGATGACCGGGTCGTACTCAATATCAACTTCACGGATGATGCCAAAACGGTCACCCGTGAGGAAGTGTTGGGTTCGAGTGCTATGGACAATGTTCCAGCATGCTGGGATCGAATTCGCTTGCCGGGATCACGCGGTAGCCGTGGCGCAGGAGCAGGTCAACGAAGACACCGTTACCCGTTGTGAGCGTGCCGCTGAAGGATCCGTCGTAGATATGGCCCACGCCGCACGACGGACTGCGATCCTGCAAAATGCACGCAACAATCTCGGACGGGCCGCCCGCCTGCTCGCACATATCGAGCGCACGTTGAGCACCCTGGCGAAACTCGCGATCAACCGACACGCCCTCGCAGGTACGAACCTCTCCGTTCACAATCTCGGACGGCTTGCGCGGTGTAGGCAAGCCACCAAAAACCTCAGGGCATACCAACAGGACCTCGGTCCCCGTACGCTCGCAAGCCTCGACCAGCTCGCGATGGTAGTTGTCGAGCCCGTTATACTTGCAGCTCTCGCCCATCAAACAGGCACTTACCACGATCTTCATATACAACTCTCCCCACGCAAAACGCCCCATTTGAGATGGACACTCAAATGGGGCGATTGACACTGTGCAACTAGTATTACTGCTGCTTTGGCATCAGCGGGTTCTCGCGCGTGAGGAGATTCATAAACTCCTCACCCGTGATCGTCTCCTTCTTGTACAGATAACGAGCCAGCTCGTGGAGCTTAAACTTGTTCTCCTTGAGAATCTGCAGGGCGCGGTCATGCGCATCCTCGATCAGCTTGGCGACAATCGCGTCCACGCGCTCGGCCGTACCGGGGGCGCAGGTGAGAGACGTGTCCTGGTTGAGGTACGCATTCTGAACGGTACCGAGTGCCATCATGCCAAACTCATCGGACATACCAAAGCGCGTCACCATGTTACGGGCGAGCTTGGTGGCCTGCTCGATATCGTTGGCTGCGCCGGTCGTCATCTCACCAAAGATGAGCTCCTCGGCTGCACGGCCACCGCAATAGACGGCGAGCTTGTCCAGGACCTCCTGGCGTGTGGTCAGGAAGCGCTCATCCTCCTCGACCTGCATGGTGTAGCCCAGAGCACCGCTCGTGCGCGGTACGATGGTAATCTTCGTGACCGGCGCAGAGCCCTTCTGGCGAGCGGCAACGATGGCATGGCCGATTTCGTGGTAAGAAACGACCTGCTTCTCGTGATCGGACAGCACCGTGGACTTGCGCTGCTGACCGGCGATGACGACCTCCACCGACTCCTCAAAATCGTCCTGCGTGGCGCGCTTGCGACCCTCGCGGACGGCACGCAGGGCGCCCTCGTTGATGATATTGGCCAGGTCGGCGCCCGAGGCACCGGGCGTGGCGCGGGCAATCGCGGTCAGGTCGATCGGCGGCTGAGTCTTCACGCTCTTGGCATGCAGCTCAAGGATGTTCTTACGGCCGGTCAGGTCGGGCAGCTCAACGGGGATGCGGCGGTCAAAACGACCGGGGCGCAACAGGGCCGGGTCAAGGCTGTCGGGTCGGTTGGTAGCAGCGAGAACGACAATACCCTTGTGGTTATCGAAGCCGTCCATCTCGGTCAGCAGCTGGTTGAGCGTCTGCTCGCGCTCGTCGTTGCCACTAAAGCCGCCGCCATCGCGCTTCTTGCCGATGGTATCGATCTCATCGATAAAAACGATGCACGGGGCCTTTTCCTTGGCCTGCTTAAACAGGTCACGCACCTTAGCAGCGCCGCGACCGACAAACATCTCAACAAACTCCGAGCCCGAAATGCTAAAGAACGGAACACCGGCCTCGCCGGCCACAGCCTTGGCAAGCAGGGTCTTACCGGTACCCGGAGGGCCGACAAGAAGAGCACCGCGCGGCAGCTTGGCGCCGATCTCCTCGTAGCGCTGCGGCTTCTCCAGAAAGTCGACGACCTCCTTAAGGGATTCCTTGGCCTCTTCCTGGCCAGCAACGTCCTTAAAGGTCACGCCCACATCCTTGGAAGCGATAACGCGAGCACCGGACTTGCCCAGTCCGCCGCCGCCAAAACCACCGCCGCCAAAGTTCATCGACGGACCGTCATCGCCCATGGCCTTCTTCATGCGACGATTGAGCCACCAACCGATGAGGAAGAAGATAGCCATGGGAAGAATGAGCGTAAGCAGGTAGTAAGTCATCAGACCCGAGTTCTTATCGGGGACAACAGATTCCAGCGAGGCGCCGGATTCAAGCACGCGATCGGTAAAGCCCGCATCGTTTGGCACACCGGTCGTCTTGTAGGCGATGTTCTCGTCCTCGCCCTTCTTGGTGTAATAAATCGTGTAATCGTCCGTATTGTATTCGACCTTGTCGACACTCTTCTTATCGAGCGCTTTGACAAAGGTCGAGTAATCGGTCTTCGTAATCTGCTGCGTGTGACCGATGTTGGGGAACAGAACGGTCGAGAGCACGAGGTAGACGACGAAGGCGATGAGCACGTAGAGGATCATATTCCGTCTACGTTTGTTGTCATCCATCTCCATCTGCTTGAACTCCATCTACTGGGGTTGATAATGCTTTCTAGAATACCCAACCCGAGCGACGATAAACCGACGCCGGGCACGAAAGGACAGAGATGGCATCACTGGAAGTCGGCAAGGTTCAGATCTACACGGGCGACGGCAAGGGCAAGACGACGGCTGCGCTGGGGCTTGCACTGCGCGCCACGGGCTATGGACTTAACGTGCTTATGCTGCAGTTTGCCAAGAAGCTGCACTGCGCCGAGCATGATGCGGCGCCCCGTTTAGGTCTGCGCATCGTACAAGCCGACCGCGACACGCCCGAAGCCTGTGCCGCACAGATCATGGAGCTGGCGCGCGAGCAGATTAGCCAAGTCGACGTTCTGATTCTGGACGAATTTGGCGAGGCCATGCGCCGTGGATTTGTGACGCGCGTGGATGTCGAAGCGCTGATCGCGACAAAGCCCGCCACCACGGAGCTCGTGCTCACCGGCCGCGGTCTGCTGCCCCTCGCCGATCTGGCAGACCTGGTCACCGAAATGCGCCCCGTCAAACACTACTTCGACGAAGGCCTCCTAGCCCGCCAAGGCATCGAATACTAGCCATTGCGGACGTCCCCAATGGCTAGGCAGTGGCGCGGCCTAGCCAGTTGCCGCTGTGATGATAGACGGTGAACATCGTGGCGGTTATTACCCAGGTTACGGGGTAGACCAGCAGCAGATGCTCGAGCGAGGGGTCGAGCGGCATAATCGCGAACACCCACGCCACGCGGAGCACGACCGTGCCGAATATCGTCAGCATCATAGGCTGGAAGCTCACGCCAGCGCCACGGATGGAGCCGGACGCGTTTTCGATAATCGAGAAGATCGCGTAGAACGGCGCGATGAAATGAAGAATCGTCGTGGTGTAGGCCGAAATTGCGGCATCGTCGATAAACAGACGCGAAAGCGGGCCCGAGAATACCAGCAGCACGGCAGACAGGCCACCGATAAGCACAAACGACAGCACGAGCGACGTGTGGTATCCCTTTCGCATGCGTTCGTAATTGCGCGCACCAAAGTTCTGCGCCGAGAACGTGGTGATCGACACGCCGAGTGCCTCGGTCACCATCCAGATAATGCCGTCCAGGCGACCGGAAAGACCCCAAGCGGTCGTGACATCGGCTCCAAACGAGTTGACCGACACCTGAATCAAAACGTTGGAGATCGAATACGCCGCAGACTGAACGCCCAGCGGCAAACCGCACGAAAGCATGCTCTTGCAAATGCCGCGATCGATACCGAGTTTGGATAGCGACAACCGCCACGCCCCCGGAGCGCGCATCATGCGGATCACAATCATCGTGGCATTGGTGCAGATAGTCAGCGCCACCGCGATGCCGCAGCCCAGCGCTTCCATGTGCAGCACGGCGACAAAGAGAATGTCGAGTGCAACGTTGACGAAGCAGCCGGAGGCAATAATGACCGCCGGACCGCGCGTGTCGCCCACGGCGCGCAACAACGCCGTCCCCATATTGAGCAGCAGCGCCGCAAACATGGCGGCAAAGTAGCAACGGGCATACGCCACACCCTCGGCCAGCAGCTCATGCGGCGTATTCATCAACACAAGCATCGGCTCGACAAACACCATGCCCAGAATGGAAATGACAATGCCGCCCACCAGCGCGAGCGTCATGGCCGTATGGACCGATAGGCTCAAGCGCTCGTCATCGTGCTGACCAAAAAACTGGCCGGTAATAACGGCACAGCCAGCACCAACACCGACGCAAAAACCAATGCAGAGCTCCGTAAGCACCATCGTGGCCTGAATGCCACCCAGTGCGAGCTTGCCGCCAAACTGGCCGACGATATACGTACCAATAAGCGTGTAAGCCTGCTGAAAAAACGAGCTAAAGAAGATAGGGACGCACAGCGACAGCAGCTGTTGCCAAATGACACCCTGCGTTACATCGATAGCCGTAGATTTCTTAGCCACACGCCCTCCCCACCAGCGTACGTCAAACAACAAAACGGCAATTTAAGACCAAAGCCAATACCAGCTTAGCACCGACCGACGTCGGCCGAAACGCCCCGAACCAGAGCCCGGTGCTAACTATCTGCCTAGTGATACAGCCCCGGCTGGTAGTGGTACTCGTTGCTCACATGCGGGCACAGCTGCCAAAAGGCAACAGCGCTTGCCGCGGCCACGTTGAGTGAATCGACCCCATGCGCCATCGGAATACGCACGGCGCGGTCGCAGCCTGCAATGGTCTTGGCGCCCAAGCCAGCACCCTCGGTGCCCATAAAGATTGCCAGGCGGTCAATCTCCTGGAGCGCGGGATCGTCCAGCGACACCGAATCATCCGTCAACGCCATAGCGGCACACGAAAAGCCGGCATCGTGTAGCGCCGCCAGCCCATCATGCGGCCATACGCGCGCTTCGCTGCCAATGCGTGTCCAGGGCACCTGGAACACCGTGCCCATGCTCACGCGGGCCGAACGACGATACAGCGGATCACAACACGTAGGACTGACCAAAATGCCGTCGACGTTGAGCGCGGCCGCCGAGCGGAATATTGCGCCCACATTGGTATGGTCGACAATGCCCTCGAGCACGCACACGCGCACCGGGCGCTCCCCCGCCGCCTCGACGACGCCGCCCAAGAACTCATCAACCGGAATCTGTCGCGGGCGACGAAATGCCGCGAGCGCACCGCGCGTCACATTGAAGCCCGTCAGCTGCTCCATGAGCTCCATGGAGGCAACGAACACAGGAACCGGACCCGCGCCCTCGCGCACAACCAGGCGCTCAAACAGCGGCATCATCTGGTCGAGCCAGCGCTCACCCAACAGAAAACTCACCGGCCCGTATCCGGCGCGAACCGCGCGCTCGATAACCTTAGCGCTCTCGGCGATAAAGATGCCCTTTTGCGGCTCCAGCACGCAGCGCAGCTCGCGCTCGGTCAGTCGCACGTAGGCATCGAGCCGCTCGTCCTCGAGCGAATCGATTCGCAGCACCTCAACGGCATCAGTCATAGCAGCCCGAACCCTTCCAATAGCAGCATCTATATACAACGAGGCGACGCCAGGCGTCGCCCCTCAATCATTCCAACCCGATAATACCGTGGCAAAAGGTGATTTAAGCACTAACGCGACGATACGTCACGAACTCATAATCGAGGCCTTCGTCACCCTCGCCCGCGGCAATCGTGGCAACCCCTTCGCGCCGCGCAACTTCCCACGCGGGATCGGCGTCCAAGTCGGGAAAGTACGTGTCCACGGGATGGACGCAGTGGTTATGCGTGACCTCGGCCTCCACGCAGTACGGCAAAAACTGCCGATAGACATCGCCGCCGCCGATCACCCAGGCAACGGGCTCATCGGCAACCGCGGCGAGCGCCTCGCCGATACTATGCACCACGTCGACTCCCTCGGGCGTAAAATCCTCGTCGCGCGTGAGCACGATATTGCGACGATTCTTGAGCGGACGTCCACCGGGAAAACTCAGCAGCGTCTTGCGTCCCATGATGACCGGACAGCCCTTGGTACACGCCACAAAATGGCGCATGTCGGCGCGATTGGACACGACCATATCGCCCTCGCAGCCAATGCCCCAGTCGTCACACACGGCGACGATGGCAGAAAGCTTACACGTCATACCTGCCACCTATACCGCAATGGGGATGCTCTTGACCTGCGGGCCGTGCTCGTAGCCCTCGACGATCAGGTCGTCGGTCGTAAACGCGTAGAAATCGTGCACATCAGGGTTAAGCGTTACCTTGGGCGCCGCAAACTGCGGACGCTCGATAAGTTCGCGGACGATGTCGACATGGCGGTCGTAAATGTGGGCATCGGCAATCACATGCAGCAGCTCGCCGGGAATCATATCGACCGACTGCGCGACCATCATCAGCAAGATGGCGTACTGGCACACGTTCCAGTTATTCGCGGCCAAAATGTCCTGGCTGCGCTGGTTGAGAATCATGTTGAGCGTCGGTTTGTCATCCTGCGGTCGCTGTGTCACGTTATACGTCACGCTGTAGGCGCACGGATACAAGTGCATCTCGGAAAGGTCGCTAAACACGTACGTGTTGGTCATGATGCGGCGACTGTACGGCGTATGCTCAAGGTCGTACAACACACGGTCCATCTGGTCAAAGTCGCCCTCGGTATAATGGCTCTTCTGGCCAATCTGATACCCGTAGGCCTTGCCGATGGAGCCGGTCTCGTCGGCCCACTCGTCCCAAATATGGCTGTTGAGGTCATGCACGTTATTGGACTTCTTTTGATAGATCCATAGGATCTCATCCATGGCAGATTTGAGGGCCGTACGACGCAAGGTAAGCGCGGGAAACTCCTCGCGCAGGTCGTAGCGCGCCGTAACGCCAAAGTTTTTAATGGTATAGGCAGGGGTGCCATCCTCCCACACCGGACGGACCTTTTGGCCCTCGGTGGTGGTGCCATGGTCCAGAATATCGCGGCACATGGTTACAAACTGTTGATCAGCCTTGCTCATTGACCCTCCTGTCAGTCGCCTATAAGCAATTTTTATTGTAGCCCAGGCGCACGCGGCCCCACAGCCCAAACATAAGCCCTCATTTTCTGACATATGCCAGAAATTCCTTGCACAAATCCGCACGTTCGCTATTCTATTGTTGACATATGTCAGATTTGGAGCACGTATGGCAGGAAGACGCGAAAAATTACGCCGTGTTGGGATCATCCCCGAATATCGCGGCTTTACCCCCGACGGCCTTGCCAGCGGAGACGCCATCGAGATGACGGTCGATGAGCTCGAAGTACTGCGCCTGTGCGACCTGGAAGGCCTCAATCAGGAGGCCGTCGCCCAGCAAATGGGCATCGCCCGCGCCACCGTGGCGGCCATCTGCAGCCGCGCACATCGCAAGGTGGCAAACGCTCTGGTCAACGGGCGGGCGCTCGTCATCGAGGGCGGCAATATCGCGTACTCCCCCATCACCGCAACGACGGCCGCATGGCCAGCAAAGGAGGTCGACACCATGAGGGTGGCAACCACGTACGACAACGGCAACATCTTTATGCACTTTGGCCGCAGCGAGCAGTTCAAGATCTACGACATTCAGGATGGCAAGGTACTCAACGAGCAGGTCGTGGGCACCGACGGCACCGGCCACGGTGCCCTTGCGGGCCTGCTCGCCAACGGTGGCGTGGACACGCTCATCTGCGGCGGCATCGGCGGTGGCGCCATCAACGCGCTTGCCCAAGCCGGCATCACGGTGTACGCAGGAGCTCAGGGCAGCTGCGACGCTTGTGTCGAGGCCCTTATCGCCGGAACGCTCGCACAGAACGGCGAGGCCACGTGCGGCTGCCACGGCCATGACCACGCCCACGAACATGGCGAGTCCTGCAGCTGCCACGGCCATCACGAGCACGAGGGCCACGAGGGCTGCGGCTGCCACTAACGGCACGGCACCGCGAGCTCGGGGCGCGACGCTGAACGCAGCCCAACTATCAAAGCCAACAACAGAGGCCACCCGGTAGCTTCCGAGTGGCCTTTGCCATATCAAGCTGGAATTACAGCCCTATTTCTTATTGCGCATCTGCGCTTCCATCTGGCGCAGCAGGTCCATATCGGACTTAGGACCACCCGTTCCCAGGCCGCCCATGCCGCCCAAGCCCATGGCATCCAGACCGGGAATATTGGGCATGCGCATCTTCTTGCCCTTCTTGCCCTTTTTGCCCTTCTTGCCGCCGGCCTGTGCCTGATTGGCCATCGTGCGCATGCGGCCCATCATCTTGTTCATCTCGCCCCACTGCTTCATAAGGCTATTGACCTCGGTGGGGGTCACACCGGCGCCCTTGGCGATACGCGCGCGACGCTGGCCGTTGATGATGGAGGGACGCAGACGCTCCTCCTTGGTCATCGACATGATGATGGCCTCGTTCTTGTCGAAGATGCCCTCGTCCAGGTTACCGCCCATCTGGTTGAGCGCGCGCTGGCCACCGGGGAGCATGCCCAGGATACCCTTCATGCCGCCCATCTTTTTGACGGCTTTCATCTGGTCGAGCATGTCGTTCATGGTAAAGCCCTCGCGCAGCATGCGCTCGGCAGCCTCGAGCTGTTCGGCATCGGCTGCCTCCTGGGCCTTCTCGATAATACCGACGACGTCGCCCATACCCAGAATACGCTTGGCCATGCGATCGGGATAGAACGGCTCCAGCGAATCGGGCTTCTCGCCCATGCTCACGAATTTGATGGGCTTGCCGGTCACCTGGCGCACGGAAAGCGCGCCGCCGCCACGGGCATCGCCGTCGAGCTTGGAGATGATCACGCCGTCAAAGTCGGTGCGCTCGGCAAACGTCGAGACCACGTTGACGATATCCTGGCCGGTCATGGCATCGACGACCATCAGCACTTGATCGGGCTTGACGGCCTTCTTGATGTCCACGGCTTCCTGCATCATCTGCTCGTCGACCTGCAAACGACCGGCGGTATCGACGATGACCACGTCACGCAGGTGGTCGACGGCCTCCTGGATGGCGCCCTTGGCGATGTCGACCGGGTGTGCACCGTCGCCACGGAAGACCGGCACGCCGATCTCTCCACCGAGCGTGGCCAGCTGGTCGGCTGCGGCGGGACGGTAGACGTCGCACGCGGCGAGCAGCGGCGAGCGGCCCTGCTTCTTGAGCAGGTAGGCCAGCTTTACGGCCGCCGTGGTCTTACCGGAGCCCTGCAGGCCCACGAGCATGATGACGTTGGGGATACGGTTGCTAAAGACGAGCTTGCTCTCGGTGGAGCCGAGCATCTCGGTGAGCTCGTCGAGCACGATCTTGACGACGTTTTGCGCCGGCGACAGCGACTCCATGACCTCTGCGGTCATGCAGCGCTCCTTGGTCTTGGCGACGAACTCCTTGACAACCTTAAAGTTGACGTCGGCTTCGAGCAGCGCCATGCGAATGTCGCGCATGGCCGAGGTGATGTCGGCCTCGGTCAGCTTACCCTTGCCGCGCAGGCGGTCAAATGTGTCATTGAGGCGATCGCTCAGAGAATCAAACACTAGTCACTCCTTAATTGGACTCGCCCACCAGGGCGCGACAGAAATCTTTGGCGTTAAACTCCTGTAGGTCATCGACCTGCTCGCCCACGCCCACGCGCAGAATCGGAAGCTTGAGCTTCTCGGCCACGGCCATGGCGATGCCGCCCTTTGCCGTACCGTCGAGCTTCGTCATGATGATACCGTCCAGACCCAGCGCCTCGTTAAACTCGAGCGCCTGGTTCAGACCGTTCTGGCCGGTGGCGGCATCGATCACGAGCACGACCGAGACGGGCATGGGGTCGGCGGCCATATTGGCGGCGCGCTTACGCGTCACGTTAACCACCTTGGCAAGCTCGCGCATGAGCTCGGGACTCGTGTGCAGGCGGCCGGCGGTGTCGATCAGCACCAGGTCGCTGCCGCGCTTATCGGCCTCATCGAGCACGTCGTAGCAAACACTTGCCGGGTCGGAGCCGCGATCGCGCTTGATGACAGGGACGCCGGCGCGCTGACCCCACACATCGAGCTGCTCGATGGCAGCGGCGCGGAAGGTATCGGCAGAACCGATCACGACATTCTTGCCGCGGGCGGCCATGGCGCTCGCGATCTTGCCGACCGTCGTGGTCTTGCCGGCGCCGTTAATGCCTACAAACAGCACGCAGCTCGGCGTGTCGGAGAACGGATCGCGCTCGGCGGGCACAAAATGCTGCTCGAGCTGCTCAGCCAGGGCGCGACGGAGCTGCGGGGCGGTCTTGAGGTTCTTCTTGGCGGCCGTCTCGCGCAGATCATCGGAGACCTGAATGGCGACCTCGGCACCCATGTCACCCATAACGAGGGTATCCTCAAGGTCCTCCCAAAAATCCTCGTCGACCTCGCCGCCAAAGTAGAAGACCTCGTTGAGGGCCTCGCGGCTGCGCTCAAGTCCGCGCGAGAGAGCGTCAAAGAATCCCATTATGCATTCACGACCTTTCCGGTTTCGCGATCGAGTTTTTGCGAGACGACGCGGCTGACGCCGTCGGCTTGCATCGAGACGCCATAGAGAACGTCAGCGTCCTCCATAGTACGGCGCTGATGCGAAATGACCAAGAGCTGCGTATCGGAACGCAACACGTCGAGCGCGCCGATGAGCTTGGACAGGTTGGCGTCGTCAAGTGCCGCCTCGACCTCGTCCAGCACATAGAACGGCACTGTGCGCGTACGGTACACGGCAAAGAGCAGGGCAAGCGCCGTCAGGCTCTTCTCGCCACCCGACATGAGCATCATCTTGGTGATGCGCTTGCCGCGCGGCTGCGCCACGACCTCAATGCCCGTCTCGGCCGGATGCTCGGGATCGGTCATCTCAAGGTGAGCCTGACCGCCTGGGAAAAGCATGGCGAAGATCTCGCGGAAATTCGCATCAACCTTCTCAAACGTCACTAGGAACGCCTTGCGCATCTTGCGATCGATCGCCACGGTGATCTTGGTAAGCGCCTTGCGCGCGCTCTCAAGATCGGCCAGCTGCTCCTCGATGTAATCGGCACGGCGCTTGAGCTGCTCGTACTCCTCCATGGCGACCTGGTTCACAGGACCCAGGTTGTTGATCTGGCGCACGAGTTGGTTAAGCTCGCGCTCGGCGGCATCGCGATCGGTGGGCGCCGGCAGCATGAGCGCTTCCTCGAGCACCGTGGTACCGTCGGCGGTGATGGCCTTGATGGCAGCCTCGACCTGCACCTCGAGCTTGCCGCGCGCCACCTTGAACTCATTTTGCGTCGTGGCGGCAACATCGACCCTCTCTTTGGCGCGGGCGACCTCGGTCTTGGCGTCCTCGATGGTCTTCTTAAGCGAAGCCGAGTCCGCCTCCTCAAGCGATGCCTGATCGCGCAGGCGCGCAGCCCAGTCCGAGGCGCGCTCCAACAGGGCAGAATAGCGCTCATGCATGGGATCGACGCGAAGGCGCAGCAGCTCGAGCGAGCGTGAGGCCTGACGCGTCCCGCGGATACGACGGTCGATACCCTCAAGGCGATGCTCAAGATCGGGCACGCGGCCCTTCAGCGAACGCAGGCGCTCGCTCGTCTGAGCCAGGCGCACCTTAGCGTCGGCGAGCTTACCGGCGGCCTCGGAGTCATCGCGCCGAACGCGATCGAGATCGTCGTTGGCCTCGGCAATCTGCAAGCCCAAGTCACTCGCCTGCGCACGGGCCTCGTCACGTGAACGGGTAAGTTCATCCACGCGCGGACGTGCGGCACGTACGGCCTCGGCAGCCTGCTCGCGGCGCTTGGAAATCCGTACCCGCTCGACCTCGGCATTGTTGGCACTCTGCTCCAGGCGGCCGATCTCGGACAGCAGGGAGCGACGCTCGCCCTCAAGGCGGGCAATCTCGCCGGCAGCATCGCCCTCGGCAGCATGGGCCTCCTCAACGGCAGTATTGGCCTCGACGACCTGATCCGAAACATGCTCAAACACGGCAGCGAGATCGGGCTCCAGGCCTTCCAGCTCGCGGATACGACGTTTACGCTCCAAGGCACCCGAAGCCTCGCCGGCATCAAGCCCCACGCGAACCAGGCCGCCACAGCTCACGCGGGCACCATCGGGCGTCACGTAGGTCACACCGTCAACGACGGGCGCGGCCAGCGCGGTGGCCAAATCATCGACCACGTAATAGCCGCCGAGCAGTGCCTCGACAACCGGACCATAACCGGCGCGCACGGACAGGCGGTCAACAAGACGGGTACCGGCGGCACCCTCGGCGGCCGCAGAGCCACTCACGCCGCGCGCCACCAGCAGCGCCTCGCCCGAGGCCTTCTTCTGATCCAGGGCAGCGCGACCGGCGCGCTCAAGCGTAGCGGCGTCATCAAACAAAAGAGCATCAATATCGCCGGCAAGCAGCTGCTCGACCAAGCCCTCGAGCTCACGCGGTGCCTCGAGCACATCGCCCAGACGGCCCGAAACATCGTCGCCCAGCGCGCCCACCAGACGGCTTACGAGCGGCGAGCTATCAGCCATGCGGGCATCGAGTTTCTTTTGGCTGGCAAGCTCCGAGCGAACCTCAGACAGCTTGTTGCGCGCCTCGCTCTCGCGGGCACGCAGGTCCTTGAGGGCAGCGCGCGCCGTCTCGGTGGCCTCGCGCGCATCAATCTGGGCCTGATGAGCCGCCTCAAGAGCGCTCTCAAGCTCCTCAGCACGGTCGCGACGGCTATCAAGCGATGCCGTGACCTCCTCGAGCTGCTCATCGATCTGCTCCAGGCGCGAGGCGTACATGTTGTCCTCGACCTCGGCATTGGAAAGCGAATCCTTTACCTTGGCGAGCTCGAGCGCAGCATCATCGGCAACGCGCTGCACATCGCGCTGCTCGCGCGTAAGCTGCGAAATCTGATTGTCGAGCGCAACGCGACGCTCGTGGAGGTCGGCGGCGGCAGGTCCGACGGCGTCAACGTCCTCCTGGGCTTGCATATGCGCGCCGGTCACTTCCTCGAGCTGGGCGCGCGCATCCTCGAGCTCCTCGACCACGCGACGGCGCTGATGCTCGGAGCCCGAGATCTGCCCGCGCATGTCGGACAGGCGCGACACCATGTTGTGGCCCTTTTCCTCGAGCAGGCGCATGTCGGAGTTAATGCGTCCGACCACGTCTTGCATATGGCGGCGTTGCTCGCCCAGGTCGCCCACAAACAGGCCTTTTTCCTCGAGCATAACTTGGAGCTTCTCGAGCTCGCGCTCTTTCTCGCCCAGGCGGTACTGCGCAAGCTCAAGCTCGGCCGCGCCCTCCTTGGAGCGACTCTCCAGATCGTTCCACTGCGACTGCAGCGAACGCAGTTCGTCAACGGCCAGCATCTGCGTAAGCTCGTTTGCGCGCGTGGACAGCTCTTTGTACTTGCGCGCACGATCGACCTGACGCTCAAGCGGGCGCAGCTGACGGGCGATTTCCTTATTGATGTCGCGGGCACGGGTCAGGTGCTCGTCCATCGACTTGATCTTTTTAAGCGCACGTTCCTTGCGACGCTTGTGCTTGGAGATACCGGCGGCTTCCTCGATGAGGGCGCGGCGCTCCTCGGGGCGGCTCTGCAAAATGGCGTCGAGCTTGCCCTGACTGATGATGGAATGCGTATCCTTGCCCAGGCCCGAATCGTGCAGAATGTCCTGAATGTCCATCAGGCGGCACGGACTCGAGTTGATGAGGTACTCGCTCTCGCCCGAGCGATACATGCGACGGGTGATGGCGACTTCATCAAAGTCGACGGGCAGCATATGGTCCGAGTTATCGAGCACCAGCGTGACCTCGGCCACACCCACCGGCTTGCGCGCCGACGAGCCCGAGAAGATGACGTCCTCCATGGCCTGGCCGCGCAGCTGCTTGGCGCTCTGCTCGCCCAGGACCCACAGAATCGAGTCGGAGATGTTCGATTTTCCCGAGCCGTTGGGACCGACGATGACGGTCAGGCCCGGCTCAAATGACATATGGGCGCGGTCGGCAAACGACTTGAACCCTTTGAGCGTGAGGGACTTAAGATACACGGTTCCTCGCTTAAACAGGCTTCTTGTTAAGAATCACGCCGTTAGTGGTGTAACCCATACGGTCGAGCGCCTCGAGCGCGGCAGCTCCCTCGGCCTCCTTCTTGGAGGAACCGGTGCCGCGGCCTTGACGAATACCGTCGATGAGCACCACGGCGGTAAAGGTGGGCGCATGCGCGGGGCCCTCGGAGCCGACCAGCTTATATGCCGGAGGCTCGTGGCCGTCGGCCTGCACGCACTCCTGCAAAAACGACTTGGGGTTCGCAGGGTGTTCGGCACGCTCGGAAGCCAAGTGCGGCTTAAGCGTGCGGTGAATAAACTCCGCCGCGGCATCCCAACCAGCATCCAGGTATAGCGCGCCCACGAGCGACTCATAGACGTTCTCGAGCGCCGAATGCAGGCCGCGTGCGCCCGTTCCGGTCTCGGAGGCACCAAAGATGATGATGTCGTCGATACCCAGCTCGTGGGACACTTCCGACAACGTGGCGCCCGAGACGAGCGACACCTTCAAGCGGGTGAGCTTACCCTCGTCAAACTCGGGATAGGACTCAAAGAGCGAACGGGCGACGACGGCGCCCAAAATGGAATCGCCCAAGAACTCAAGGCGCTCATAGCTGGCAGAAACCGGCTGGCCCTCGACCGCCGAGGGATGCGTAAGCGCCGCGCGCAGCAGCACCTTATTATTGAACTCGTGGCCCAGGATTTCCTGGGCACGCGTAAGTCGTTCAGACAAAGCCAAGACCTAGGCCTCCTTGGCAGCTTCGATAGCGTCGACGGCGTCGGCGACAGAGTTGAGCGAGAGCAGGGTCTCATCATCGATCTCGAGATTGAACTCGTCCTCGATAGCCGTAACCAGCTGCAGGCGCTCGAGCGAGTTGGCATCGAGGTCGTCAAAGGTGGTCTCATCGCTAATTTCGGCAACATCGACGCCCAGAACGTCAGCAGCGACCTCGGCGATCTTGTCGAAGATTTCGGAGCGGTCCATAGCGCTTCCTCTCATAGTGCATGAATACCAAAAGATTGGCACCGCGCGGGCGGCACCAAGACACGGTTTTGATTCTACCCCACGACGTGCGCCGCGAGGCACATAACAGCGCTCTAACTCGCTCTTATAAAACGATACCGTCCATAGAGTTGGCGACATTCTCGACCAGCCCGGCGCGCACGGCTTCAGCCGCCGCGAGCGTACCGTTTTTAACAGCCTCGACCGAGGTGGCGCCATGGCCGATTAGGACCACGCCACGCAGGCCCAAAAGAATCGCACCGCCCTTGGCATCACCAGAGAGCTTGGCCTTAATCTCGCGCATCTGCTTTTTGATGAACAGCGCGGCGATCTTGGTGCCGAGCGAGGCCATAAAGGCACCCTTGAGTTCCTGCAGCAAAAACTTGGCAGCGCCCTCGGTGGCCTTGAGCGCAATATTGCCCGACATGCCATCGGCAACGACGACATCGAAATTGCCCGAGGTGAGGTCGGTGCCTTCGCAGTTGCCCACAAAGCCGGGAACGGCGGCTTTCATGGCCGGGAAGCAGGCCTTGGTAAAGTTGGAACCCTTCTCGTCCTCGGTACCATTGGCAAGCAGGCCCACGCGGGGATGCTCGATGCCCAGGACGACGCGGGCATAGGCGCTACCCATCTGGGCAAAACGCACCATGTCATCGACCTCGACATCGGGGTTGGCGCCCATATCGCACAGCACCGTCAGACCGCCGGCGCGATTGGGCAGCGCATTGGTCAGACAGGGACGCACCGGCTGCTTCTTGCCTTCGGCCATATATCTAAACGGCGTCACATAGGCGGTGGCGGCAGCGGTCATGGCACCGGTCGAGCCGGCGGAGAAGAACGCGTCCGCGTTGCCCTTTTTGATGGCGCGGCAGGCAAGCACGATCGACGATTTACGCTTGGTCATCACGGCGCGAATGGGATCGTCATCCATGGCGATAACGTCGGGTGCCTCAAGAGCCTCAACACGTGCATGGGAAGCAGCAAAGGGATTGACGATTTCAGCGGGGCCAGCTGCCAAGACCTCGATATCGGGATCGGCGGCAAGCGCAGCCTCGATACCATCGAGAACAACCTGAGGTTTCTCGTCTCCGCCCACAACGTCTACACAAACGCGAACGTTACTCATATACATGCTCCTTATACAAAAATGGCCGACTCATTGAGCCGGCCATTGTGGTTCCATTTGGAACGGCATCGCATCCAGAGTATACCGTTACTCGGTAACGATAACCTCGCGGTCCTTGTAGAAACCGCAGCTGGGGCACACGTGGTGCGGAAGCTTGACAGCGCCGCAACGGGGGCACGTGGACTGAGCAGCAGCCGAAATCTTCATGTTGGCGGAACGACGGGTGTGAGTGCGGATACGACCCTGCTTTTGTTTAGGTACGGGCATAGTGACCTTCCTTATGAACTATCCAGTGTGGCGATTACGCGCAAGTAGCGATACTACCACAGTTTTACTCATCGAGCTTGAGATTCTTCAATGCTGCAAATGGATTTTCCGTGGCAGCGGCCCATTCTGCCTCTGCCTGTGCGGCGCAATCGCATTGCTCGACGTTGAGATTGCAACCGCAAGTGGGACACAGACCGCGGCAATCGGGCTTGCAGAGCACCACAAACGGCGTGTCCATGACGACCGCGTCGTTGATGGGCTCACCCAGATCGACGATGCGGTCCTCACCCAGGAGCTCGTAGCCGTCCTCGAAGGCCTCGGGATCCTCGGGCTCCTCGAAGAGGTAGAACTCCTCGATCTCGCCGGCGATATCAAACGAAGCGGGCTCCAGGCAACGGTCGCACTCGCCGGTGGCGTGCGCGCGGACCATGCCCGTGAGCAAGACACCGGTACCGGCATTGGTAAAGACAACGTCGTAGTCGATGCCGTCCTGTAGCTGGTACTCCTTCTCGCCCACCGTGTAGGTGGCGACATCGACCTTGCCGGTCAGCGGATACGAATCTCCGGGAAACTCAAGCTGCTCGGAAAGATCGACGGTAACGCTCGGGAACTCAGCCATTACCACTGACCATTCTGTTGGGCGGCACCCTCGTTGAGCTGCTGACGGCAACGGGTAACGGTGCCAGTCAGGCTCTTGAGGTTCTCCTCCAGGTGCGTAAAGACCTGCTCTGCGTAGTCCTCGGCAGCATAACGCGTCTCGCGCTCGTACTGCTGGGCACGATCGCGGATGTCGTCGGCCTGCTGCTGTGCCAAGCGGACGATCTCCTGCTCACCGGCAATGGTGAGGGCCTGCTGCTGAGCGTCGGCGATGATGGAATCGGCCTGAGCGGCGGCGGAAGCCATAAGCTCCTCGCGCTCCTTAAGGATACGGCGGGACTTCTGCCACTCCTCGGGATAGCTCATGCGGATCTCGTCGAGGATGTTGAAGAACACGTCGGCGTCGATGACCTTGAACTGAGCGTTCTTGCCGAAAGGCGGCTTGGCTTCCTCGATCAGCCCTTCGAGCTCATCGACCAAGCTGACGATCCTATCGCCAGGAAAATTCTCGCCCGGCATCCGGTCTCCTTTCATAGGTAACATATCATCGTGCTAGTTTACCACATGCCACCAGGCAATAAAAAACGTCACGAAAAGCGGTGTCTGAGCGCTTCGACCACGTTGGGCGGGACAAACGTCGATACATCGCTGCCGAGCGAGGCGATCTGGCGAACGACCGAACTCGAGATATAGCCGTACTGCGGCGCACTCATGACAAAGATGGACTCCAGCTCGTTATCCAAGCGATAGTTGAGGTCTGCCTGCTGCAGCTCGTACTCAAAGTCGGTCATGGCGCGCAGGCCCTTGACCACAGCCCCCGCCCCCTGCTCGCGAGCGAAGTCGACCAAGAGGCCGGTAAAGGGCAGGACCTCGACGCCGTCGATATCACCGAGCGCCTCACGAGCCAGCGCCACGCGCTCATCCAGCATAAACGTGGTGCCCACACCGTTTTTACCCTGCGACTCGGCGACAGCGACGATCACGCTGGGAAAGATGCGGCGGGCGCGGCGGATGACGTCGATATGGCCAAACGTGATGGGATCGAAGGTGCCCGGGACAATCACGCGGTTGATAGTGTCATTCATGGGCGTCCTCCGTGGGTGCGTCGCTATCGATACCATCATCCTCGCCGTTGCCGACCCAACGAAGCAGGTCGACCGAGGTAATGCCGTAGCGCTTCTCGTGCACGATCTCAAAGCCTGCCGGATGCGCGCCCGCATCGGCGGCGGCATGCTCAAACAGGGCATAAGCGCCAGGTGCAAGCAGACCCTGCTGAGCCAGGTTCTGCAGCAGTTCCTCGACCGGCTCGGCACCAAAAGCATAGGGCGGGTCGAGCAGGACCAGATCAAAGGGGCCGCCCGGCACACGACCGCGCGAGGCGCTCGCCAGCATGTCGCCCGTTACCACGCGCCAACGCGCACGGTCACGGCAGAGCGACTCGATATTCTTGGTAATGAGCCGCGCGGCATTCCGATCGATCTCGAACGTCGTGAGTGAGCGGGCACCACGTGAGAGCACCTCTAACCCTAAGGCACCGGAGCCGCCAAAGGCGTCCAGCACGCGGACCTCGTCCAGATCGAAGTCAAATGCCGACATGACCATAGATGCGCATGCCTCGCGCACGCGATCGGTCGTGGGGCGGGTGACATCGCGACCACGGGGCTCCTCGATCTTACGACCGCGCCATTCGCCGCCGATGATTCTCATCCTCCGCTGACCTCCTTAAAAATGTGTCGATATCGCATGGCGACCGCATCGCGCAGGGGGCGCGTCGCCACGGAGTCAAGGGTGCAAGCATACCGCAAGAGCTCTGCCGCGTCCAAATGGGCCCACTCGATCAGCTCCTCGTCGGCATCCAGGTCGACAAAGCGCAGGGTCACACCGCCATGCTGGCGGTACCCCAGAATTTCGCCCTCGTGGCGCAGACGCAGGTCCATCTGGGCGAGCGTAAAGCCGTCCGAGGTCTTTTCGAGCGACTGGAGACGGTCTTGCGCCGCCGAAGCGCCGCCGTTGCCCTTGGAGTGCGTCATGACCAGGCAGGTGCCCGACACGCTGCCGCGGCCCACGCGGCCGCGCAGCTGGTGCAGGGCCGCCAAGCCAAAGCGCTCACCGTTCTCGATGACCATGACGGTGGCGTTGGGCACGTCGACGCCCACCTCGACCACCGTAGTCGAGACGAGCACGTCAATCTCGCCGCGCTTGAAGGCATCGATAACCTGGTCCTTCTCCCCCGCTGGCATGCGGCCGTGAAGGCGCTCGATGGCAAGACCCGGCAACGCCAGACGCAGGCGATCGAGCTCGGTCGCCGTATCGTGCAGCGGCACGGGGACCGTCACGCGGCCCTCGCCGTCGCGGGCGATACCGGGCACGTCCTCCAGCTCATCGGCCGAGTCGCTCGGCTCCACGAGCGGGCAAATCACGTAGGCCTGCTGACCCTGTTCATGCGCCTCGCGGATGGCGCCATAGGCAAGGTCGCGGCTCGACTCGGTAAGCACGCGTGTCGTCACGCCAGCGCCAGGGACGGGCCGATGGCGGATGATGCTCGTGTCCAGATCGCCGTAGACCGAAAGTGCCAGCGTACGTGGGATGGGCGTTGCCGTCATAACGAGCAGATCGGCACCAGGGCCCTTCGCACGCAGGGCGTTGCGTTGGCCGACGCCAAACCGGTGCTGCTCATCGATGACCACGAGCGACAGATGCTTGAACGCAACGTTATCCGAAAGCACCGCGTGGGTGCCAAAGAGGACATCGAGCTCTCCCGATTCCAGCTGTGCATGGATGCGCTCGCGCTCTGCGGCCGGCGTGGCACCCGTCAGAAGCGCCCAAGACATGCCGGCCTGCGAGAGCAGATGGCCGGTCTTATCGGCATATTGACGCGCCAGCACGCCCGTGGGCGCCATAACGCAGGCCTGCGTGCCGCTATCGGCAGCCACAGCCAGCGCGCAGGCGGCAACAGCGGTCTTGCCGGTACCGACATCGCCCAGCAGCAGGCGGTTCATCACGCGCCCGCCATCGCACATATCGCGCAGGATATCTTGGAACGCGGCGTCCTGCTCGTCGCTCAGCGAAAACGGCAGGGCCTGCTTAAGCGCGGCCAGGTGCTCGCCCGCGGCATGCGCATAAGGCACCACGTCGACCATACCGCCATCGTTGCGCAGACGCAGTGCGAGCTGCAAGCAGAGACACTCCTCGTAGGCAAGCCGTGCGCGCGCGATATCGCGCTCGGCCATGCTCGAGGGAAAGTGGATCGAGCGCAGCGCACGGGCATTGCTCATGAGCTTCCGCTTTGCGCGCAGCGGCGCGGGAATGGGATCGAACGGATTAGCAGCCACTTCGAGCGCACCGCTCACGATACGGCGCATCCATGCCTGACTCACGCCGTCACTTACGTAGTGAACCGGCAAAATGGTGCCGGCGGCGCGCCCGTCCTCGAGCTTTTCAAAGTGGGGCGAGGCCATCTGCTTAAAACCGTAGGCAAACTCAACCTTGCCCATCACGGCCAGGCGGTCGCCCTGCTTAAGCTGCTGGGCAATCCAAGGCTGACGGAAAAAGGCGACCTGCAGCACGCCCGTCTCATCAACGAGTGAGACCTCGGTCACCTGCATGCGCGGACGCGGCTTCTTTTGAACGATACGGTCGACCGTGGCGATGATGGTGCACACGGTACCAATGGGCGCCATCTCGATGGACCAGGAGCGCGTAAAGTCGAGGTATCGATGAGGGATATGGAGAAGGAGGTCCCCCACCGTCCGAATACCCAGACGGCGAAGGGCCTCCTCACGTTTACCCGAAACATATTTGAGTCGCGCGATATCCTCGTCGAGCGCATTGCTCTGGGCAAAGCGCTCCGAGACGCGCGGCACGGAGCACAGCTCGGACATGGGCAGTTGCCTACTCGATCGAGAAGATAACGGGATAGAGCGGCTGCTCGCCACGATGGGCGTCAATCTCCAGATCGGGCTGAGCCTCCTCAATGGCGTCGACAATCTCCTGGAAGGCCTCATCGGACAGTTCCTCGCCGGCCAGAATCGTCAGCGCGTCGCCCTCCTCTTCCTCCTGCATGCGGTTGATGCAGTCGAGCGTGACCTGCTTCACGTCGGAGCCGACCACATCGATGGAGCCGGCGATGATGCCCATGACGTCACCGGAGTGAATCGGCGAGCCGTCGGAGGCACTGGAATCGCGCACGGCACGGGTGACCTCGCCATCACGAACCTCACTGATGGCGTCGACCATAGCGGCGACGGCATCCTCGAGCTCGGAATCGGGCAGGACCGCGAACAGCGCGGAGAAGGCCTGCGGAACGGTCTTGGTGGGAACGACGGCGACCTTCTTGTCGGTGCAGGCAGAGGCAGCGGCCTCGGCGGCCATGCGGATGTTGCCGTTGTTGGGCAGAATGATGACCGAGGTCGCGTTGACCTGGTCGACGGCGCCCAGCAGGTCTGCAGTCGAGGGATTCATGGTCTGGCCACCGGACACGATCACGTCAACGCCGAGGGACTTGAGGATGTCTGCCTCGCCGGAACCGGCGGCAACGGCGACAAAGCCCAGGGCCTTCGCGGGCTCGGCGGCCTTCTCCTGGTCCTCGTGGATCTTGGCGGTACGGTCGTGGGCCTCCATCTCCATGTTGTGGATAAAGACCTCGTAGATCTGGCCAAGCTGCAGCATGTGCTCGAGCACCAGGTTGGGGGTGTTGGAGTGCACGTGGATCTTGTAGTCGGGATATGCGCCCACGAGCAGCTCACAGTCGCCCATGGAACCCAGGAACTTAAGGCACTCGTCCTCGTCAAACGGGGCGTCGGCCTTAAACAGGAACTCATTGCAGTAACGGAATTCCGAGCCCTCCCAGTCGTCGTTAGCCTCGATCTCAACGCGGCCAAGAGCGGCATCACGGGCAGAGCCGGCGGAATCAAACGTGGCGGAGAAATCCTCGACAACGGTGCTGCGGCCAAGCGCGGCGGCAACAAAGTTCTCCAGGAAGATGGCAAAGCCAAAGGCGCCGGAGTCGACCACGCCGTTCTCCTTCAGAACGGGCAGAAGGTCGGGCGTGCGAGCGACAGACTGATATGCCTCGACGACGATAGCGTCGAGCGCGTCCTCGGCCGAGAACTTCTTCTTCTCGCACTCGTCGGCCTTGGTCGAGACATCGCGCAGCACCGTGAGGATCGTGCCCTCGATGGGCTTACGGACGGCCTGGAAGGCGACCTTGACGGCTCGGCGGAACGCATAGGCAATGTTGGCGGACGTAATGGGCTCGTCGGCAGAGACAAGACCCTCGGCCACACCGCGCAGGATCTGCGAGGTGATGACACCGGAGTTGCCGCGGGCGCCCATCAGGGAGCCGTGGGTGATGGCGCCGGCGATGGCCTCCATGTCAGCGTCGGCGGGAAGAGCGGAGAGCTCCTTGGTCACCGAGGCGAGCGTGAGCGACATGTTGGTACCGGTGTCGCCGTCGGGTACGGGGAAGACATTGAGCTTGTTGATCTCCTCGGCCTTGTCGGAAACAGCAGCCGCAGCGATCGGAAAACAGGTGCGAATGGTCTTTGCAATCATGGGTATTTGAATCTCCGTTTTCGGATGCTAGTTCAGACGGCTCTTGAGCGCGTCGATGTGAATGCCGATCTTAAGGCTGGCGGGATCGATCTGGGCGATCTCCTGCAGGGTGAAGGCAACGGAGCTCGAAAGATTGTGGCAGACGGACTTCATGTTGACGCCGTTCTCGAGCACGACGTGAAGATCGACCGTAAGGCCGTTCTCGTCGGCGGAGACAAGCACGCCCTTGCGGAGGCGCTGACCGGCAAGCAGGCGCACGCTCTCGGCGCCCTGGAGCTGCTCAGCCATACCGACGACGCCATAGCACGTCATCGCGGCATAACCGGCAATATCGGCAATAACGTCGTTCGAGACGCTCAGGCTGCCGTTGATGGTCTCAGACACAAGAATCTCCTTATCTGGTGCTCACGGCACCATGTCGTGGGAGCAATCATTGCAATATTCTACAACGACCGCGCCATGTTGAGGTGGTGGGTCGTGGGATTACATCCTCGACACGAAATGTTGATATGGCAACGTTCGCGCCAGGCGATCGCGGTATGAAAAAACCCGCCGCATAAGCGACGGGTTTTACAACCTGGCTCCCCGGGTAGGACTCGAACCTACAACAGCGCGGTTAACAGCCGCGTGCTCTACCATTGAGCTACCGAGGAATTTAAAAGCCCAGCGGAATGGGCTGAAAAATTCTGGCTCCCCGGGTAGGACTCGAACCTACAACAGCGCGGTTAACAGCCGCGTGCTCTACCATTGAGCTACCGAGGAATAGGTGCGTGCTCTCAAGCAACGAAGTTTATTATACGGACGATCGGGCGAAGGGCAAGAACTTTTTTAAGAAATTTTCTCGCCTTGATCCCTTGGGGACGGCCTAACTGCCGGCACCGGCAACGGAAACGCCGATGTTTTGACAATGCCAGCGAGCGGGCACCAGAGCGAACAAATTGGCATGAAAAGAGGACGGCATAGACCTTCTGGTCATGCCGTCCTCTTTGAATGACAAGTTGTCGCTCTGGTGTCCGCGCAGCGTCGGCCAGTTACGGCGTTTGGTAAAACGCCGTAACTACTAAGACTCGATATAGTCCTTCAGCTTACTCGAACGGCTCGGGTGGCGGAGCTTGGCCAAAGTCTTGGACTCGATCTGGCGGATACGCTCGCGCGTGACGCCAAACTCGCGACCGACCTCCTCGAGCGTGCGGGGATGCCCGTCGACAAGGCCAAAGCGCAGCTCGATAACCTTGCGCTCACGATCGGCAAGCGAGTCGAGCACCTGAGTGAGCTGCTCCTGCAGCATGGAGAAGCTGGCGGCATCGGGCGGAACGATAGCCTGGGAGTCCTCGATAAAGTCGCCCAGCTGGGAATCCTCTTCCTCGCCGATGGGGGTCTCAAGCGACACGGGCTCCTGCGAGATCTTCTGGATCTCGCGGACGCGGTCGGCGCTCATGTCCATCTCGGCACCGATCTCCTCGGGGGTCGGGTCGCGACCCAGGTCCTGAAGGAGCTGGCGCTGCACGCGGACGAGCTTGTTGATAGTCTCGACCATATGCACGGGAATACGGATGGTACGGGCCTGGTCGGCGATAGCGCGCGTAATGGCCTGACGGATCCACCACGTGGCGTACGTGGAGAACTTGAAGCCCTTCTGGTAGTCGAACTTCTCGACGGCGCGAATCAGACCGAGGTTACCCTCCTGGATCAGGTCAAGGAACAGCATGCCGCGGCCGACATAACGCTTGGCGATGGAGACGACCAGACGCAGGTTTGCGCTGATGAGTGCCTGCTTAGCTTCGAGGCCGACGTTCTCAATGCGCGTAAGACGACGCATCTCGGCACGCGTGAGCTCGAGCTCGCCGGCATCGGCGGCCTCGAGTTTCTCGGTGGCCTCGAGACCGGCCTCGATCTTCATGGCCAAATCGACCTCTTCGGAGGCGGTCAGCAGGTCGACCTTGCCGATCTCCTTGAGGTACATACGAACCGGATCGCCGGTCAGCATCACCGTGGAGGCA
Source organism: Collinsella sp. AM43-1 (assembly GCF_003467925.1). Classification (NCBI taxonomy): domain Bacteria; kingdom Bacillati; phylum Actinomycetota; class Coriobacteriia; order Coriobacteriales; family Coriobacteriaceae; genus Collinsella; species Collinsella sp. AM43-1. Next base: position 124,381 of record NZ_QSFR01000005.1, read on the forward strand.
TCGATGCCACGCACGCGGGAGCGTGAACGGGACGTGCGCACGGTGCGCTTCTTCTTGCTCTTGGAAGAACCCATCTCGGCGTCGGCCTGACGGGCCATCTTGAGCTCGTGATCGTCGAGCGAGCCGGAATCGTGCTCGTCGTCGTCATCGAAATCGTCAGTATCGGTATCGTTATCGTCGACGTCCATGGGGGCGTCGTCGTTTCCGCTCGCGGAGATAATCTGGATGCCGCTGTTGCGCAGCGCGGAATACACCGCGGTGAGCTGCTCGTCAGAAACATCGATATCCTTCAGGGCGACCTGAATCTCGTCCTCGGTTACCGAAGTCCTGTTTGAGCCGTTGCCCATGAGCTTTGCAACGTAGGATTCCAGCCCAGTACCCGTGCTCTCAGTCTTTTTTGGCACAGATTCTCCCTTCATAGTCCACAGGACTCAATACTTTAGCACACACATAGGCGTCTATACCCAAAAAGAGGACTGGATATAGGCGAGAATACGCTGGTTGACCACAACATCTAGGCCTGTTCGGTGCCTGCGGCCTCCAGACCGATCAAACGGAACGGGTCCGCCACGCCGCCGATAGACTTTTGCAGCTCGCGTTGACGCTGCGAATCCTGCGCGGCCTGCACGGTCAGCGCGCGACGGGCCTCATCATCGAGCGAACGGTCCTGGCGCAGCTTGGCCTGTGCGGCACGCATGCGGCGCTTGATGGTGTAGAGCTCGAGCGTATCGAGCATGAACACGATGTTCGTCTCGGTGGGGTGCTTGCTCGTCGCGGAGATGCGCCCGGCACTCACAAGCGTTGCCGCCTCGGGACAGACCGAGCGCGCCGCATCCATGCAGGCTGCAGGATCGGTTCCCGGCGGCGTTGCCAGAACGGCCCATGCGATGGACTCGTGACGTGGGTCAACCCACTCGATAGAGCAGATGCGGTCGGCATACGTGCGGAACAGGTCGGGGTAGCTCGTGAGCATCGTCAACAGCTCGCGCTCCCCTGCCAAGGACTTGCGCTCAAGATCAGTAAGAACCATCGGCGCCGCCGCAGCCGGAGCGCCCGAACCATCAGTCACAGGCACAGCACCCATACCATCAGGCACATCGATTGGCGGCAGATCGTCGACGACCTCCACGGGCGCGGCACCGTAGGCATCGAGTGGGACGTAGTCGTACGGCTCTTCCTCGACCGGCGCGGACACCGACGGCGTCGCGCCCGATGCCCAAGCGCCGCGACCGGCATCGCGAGAACTCGACGCCCGACTGCCCGTCCCGCCGGACCGCTCAGCCTGTGCCCGCTGGCGCTCAAAGCTCTGCTCACGACGTCGTTCCGCATCCTCGCGCTTGGCGACATCGCGAAACACACGGCCCGAGCTCGCACGCACGGTCTCCAAATCCAAACCCAGCAGATCGGCAATCTGGATAAAGTACGTATCGATCATATAGCTGTCACGAAGCGGATAGATGAGCGTGAGCGCATCCTCCAGCGCCTTGGCGCGACCGCCCGGCGTGGTGATGTCGCTCGACTCCTGCAGCGAACGGTACACGAAGTCCATGAGCGGCTCGGCGGCGTCAATGCGTTTCTGCAGCTCCTCTCCGCCGTGGGCCGTGATGAACTCCATGGGATCGTTGCCGTCAGGCAGCACCACGCAGCGCAGGTCCATCGAATCCTGCTCGATAAACTGAATCGCGCGACGGGCGGCCTTCTGGCCCGCGGCATCGCCGTCAAACATATACACGATGCGCTTGGCAAAGCGGGTGAGCGTCTTGACGTGATGCTCCGTGAGCGCGGTGCCCAGCGTAGCGACAACGTTTTTAATCCCCGCCTCCCAACAGGCGATGCAGTCGGTATAGCCCTCTACCACGATGGCGGTATCCTGCGCGACGATAAACTCCTTGGCCCAATTAAAGCCGTAGAGGTTTCGCTTTTTATGAAACACGCTCGTCTCGGCGGTGTTGAGGTACTTGGGTTGGCCGTCACCCATGATGCGACCGCCAAAGGCGATGTTGTGACCCTGCTCGTCAAAGATGGGGAACATCACGCGGTCGTAGAAGCGGTCGGCAAGCTGCCCGCGCCCTCGACTCACGGCAACGTTGGCGTCGATCATCTCCTGCGGAGTAAAGCCCGCCTGCGACAGATGAGCCACCAGCATATTACGACCCGGCGCAAAGCCCAGGCAGTAGCGGCGGCAGACGTCGCCACCCATGCCGCGGCTGGCAAAGTACTCACGTGGACGGCCATCCTTACCGCGCATAAGCATGGTGTGGTAGAACTGGGCGGTCTCGGCACACAGATCGTAGATGCGGGCACGCTTGGTACCGCGCTCGCGGCGATCTCCGGTGTCGTGCAGCTCAATACCTGCACGATCGGCCAAATAACGGATTGACTCGGGAAAGCTCAGGTTCTCGCGCTTCATGATATAGGTGAAGACGTCGCCACCCTCGCCGCAGCCAAAGCAATGCCACACCTGCGTGGCGGGAATAATGTGGAAGGACGGAGTCTTTTCGCCATGAAAGGGGCAGCAGCCCCAAAACTCATGGCCGCGGGGCTTGAGCTCAACCGTTTCCTGCACGATGGCAACTAGGTCGGACGCAGCGCGTACCTGGTCTTTTTCCTCATCGCTAATCACGGATGCCCACCCCCTGCTCACCCAAGTTGTGACGAATGTCCTCGATATTACCCTCGACGGTCGTAATCAACTCATCCAGCGAATCGAACACACGCGAGGGACGCAGCCAGCGCGTAAACGCCAGCGAAACGGAAGCGCCGTACAGGTCGCCCGTATAACCAATTAAGTTAGCCTCGAGATGCGATGAAGCGGCATCGTCGGCATACGTCGGCGGCAGGCCGACGTTAACGGCAGCAGGCCATACGGTGTCATCAACGAGCACCAGGCCCTCATACACGCCATCGGCAGGCACCTGAATGCCGTCGGGAACCTGCAGGTTAGCCGTGGGAAAGCCCATGTCAGAACCCTCGTGACGGCCACGAATAACACCGCCACGCAGCATATACGGGCGGCCGAGCAACTCAGCAGCAAGCTCCACATGGCCCTGTCCCAGCTCATGACGGATGCGGGTGGCGCAAATGGCCTCGCCGCACTCGCAAAGCAGATCGTGACCATACACGTCAACGCCGTGCTCGGAACCCCAGACGCGCATCTCGGCAACACCAGAAGCACCGCCACGACCCAGCCTAAAATCGCTGCCAACGCGAATCGAACGAATGTCGACCACGCGTGACAACAGTGTGAGAAAACCGACATGGTCGAGTGCCGCAACCTCAGGCGTAAAGGGAACGGCCACCACTGCATCGACCCCGGTCTGAGCCAAGGCATGTAGACGGTCGGCCGTCGTCATCAATTTTTGAGCGGGCGAAGGACTCACCACAACGTCCGGATCGGGATCGAAAGTGACCACGACCGCCTTGCAGCCATGGGCACGGGCATCACGGACAAGCGCTTCGATGAGTTCCCGGTGTCCACGGTGAACGCCATCGAACACGCCAATGGCGATCGAGGCAGCACCCAAGTGCTCGCACTCATCAAATGCATCGGCAGCAACGATGCGAGCCTCGTCCGACTCGCCCGCGAAAAAGATACGCGCGAGCTCGCGAGCGGACAACATCATCGAACACCGCCGATTGACTGCGGAAACACGTGCTCCATGACAAAGCGGCCACCCTCGATGCGGGCGAGCGCCTTGAGTCCCCCATCGAGCACCAACGCAAAAGGCGCCTTCGCGGTATCGAAATCGGCAAGCGCACGCTCAACGGGAATGCGTCGGCCGCAGAGCAGGTCGTCGGCAAGATTGCCCGGCAAGTCAACACGCGTGGCGCCCAGAGCCGCAATGGGGTCCAGGGCAAAGCCAGCCGCGGACTCGGGAGAAAGCTCCTCGACCGCATGACAAGCGCCAATGGAAACAACACCGGAGGCCGTGCGGCGCAGCGCGGAAATGTGCGCGGCGCTCTCGCAGGCGCGGCCCAAGTCGCGAGCGAGCGCACGGATATAGGTACCCTTGCTCACCGAGAACGCCACGGTCCACACACACGTATCACCTTCGCCGCCAACGGCGATCAGGTCGGCGGCATAGACCTCGACGGGGCGCGGAGGTAGGTCCACCGCGTTGCCCTCACGAGCAGACTTATAAGCGCGAACGCCATTGACCGAGATAGCCGAAAACGCCGGCGGCACCTGCATCTGCGGACCCATCATGGAGGCCAAGCGCTCACGGGCATAGGCAGGATCGCTGAGCTCGTTGGCAACAGCCACCGTGCGGACCGCCTCGCCCTCCGCATCATCGGTATTGGTCTCGGCGCCAAACGAGATATCGGCGACGTAGCTTTTGGTATCGAGCGTGAGCATGCCCAGCAGACGGGTGGCCTGGCCCACACCCACCACCATGACACCCGATGCCATGGGGTCGAGCGTGCCGGCATGACCGACGCGCCGCTCATGGAGGGCGCGCCGGCATTGCGAGACCACATCGTGGGACGTGCAGCCCACCGGCTTATCGACAGCGAGCAGCATATTCAATTGAGAAGGCGTACGACGAGCCATGTACCATCCAAAAAGTTAAAGCTCGACGGTCACCGAAGCGGGATCCTCCCCCACCAGCTCGGCCAGCATGGGAAGTGCCACGGTGAGCGTCTCGAGAATCGTTCCGTTGTTGGAGAAACCGGCGGCAGCGGGATGTCCGCCTCCGCCAAAAGCAGCAGCGATCTCGGATACGTTGAGGTCGCCCTTGGAGCGCAGGTTGCCGCGCACCTTAGTATCGCCCTCAATGCCCTTCAGGAACAGGCAGACCTCCACGCCCATCACCGAGCGAACCACATCGACCAGGCCGTCGCACTCATCCGAGGTGACACCGCAAGCCTCAAGGTCACTCTGGTACGCGTAGCTATACGCGACGCGTCCGTGGGCCACCGTCTTGATACGACCCATAACGATGGACTTGAGGTGCAGAAACTCTACGCGCATGCTCTGGTAGACCTCGAGTGCAACGCGCGCTGGATCGGCACCGTGTGCAACCAGACGCGAGGCCGCATGGAAAGCGGCGGCATCGGCGTTCTGGTACTGGAAACGACCGGTGTCGGTCACCAAGCCGCACAGCAAGCAGGTCGCGACGCCATCACGGGCGACAATGCCGCAATTATCCAAGAAACGGTCGATGATCATGGCGCAGGCCGCGGCATCGACACGCCTCAGGCTCAGTTCGGCAAACTCCTCGCGCGCCGGATGGTGATCGAAGCACACCACATGCTTGGAGCGACGAAGCACCTCGGCGGAATTATTGAGACGCTCGACGACCGGCACGTCCACCGAGATGAACAGGTCAGGATTGCCGGCATACGCAGATGCCGGTACCAGGCGATCGGAGCCTTCCATAAAGCGGTAGATGCGCGGAACCGGATCATCGTCTGCCAGCAGCAGGGCAATGTCCTTGTTAGGGAAAAACTTCATAAGCGAGAGGCCCAGACCCAACACGGAGCCCAGGGCGTCGCCATCGGGAGAAGTGTGTCCCGAAATCGCAATGGAGGACGCACCCTCGATGAGCTCGAGGATGCGTCGCTGAATATCTGCAGACTCGCACGAGGCGAGGTCGGCGGAATTAGTCATCTAAAGCTGCCTCCTGGGCGGCATCCGCTATCGGATAGCCGTCCTCGTCCTTTTCGATCGCAAGCGTGGCGGGAACGTTTTCCAGCGCACGCGTGATGCGCTCGGCTTCATCGGTCGAGCGATCGATGCGAAAATCGAGCTCGGGCGCAACACGCCAATCGAGCGAGCGAGCCAACAGGCTGCGAATACGGCCCTTAGCGCTTGCGAGCGCCTCCATGACCTCGTCGTAGCGGCTCGCATCGCACGACACGAACACACGCGCGAACGAACGGTCCACCGCGACCTCGACCGCGGTCAAAGTAACCAGGTCGAGACGCGGATCGGAAACCTCAAAGAGCAGGATATAACCGAGCTTCTCGCGAAGCTGCTCGCCCAGACGGCGGGTTGCCTGCGTTTGCTTCATAGCGCTACCCCCTACTCGGTACGGGCAACCTGGTCGATGCGGTAACCCTCGATCTGGTCGCCGGGCTTGATGTCCTGGAAGTTCTCCAGGCCAATGCCGCCCTCGGAACCGCTCTTGAGGCTCTTGGCCTCGTCCTTGTAGTGACGCATCGAGGCGATCTTGCCGTTGAAGACCACGATGCCGTCGCGCACCAGACGCACGGAATCGGTCGCGGCGATCTCGCCCTCTTCGACGCGGACACCGGCGGCGATACCGACTTTGGGCACCTTGAAGGTGTCCAGGACGGTCGCGGTACCCGTGGAGACCTCGACCTCGGTGGGCTTAAGCATGCCGATACGGGCAGCGTCGAGTTCCTCGAGGCACTTGTAGATGACGTCGTAGCAACGGATCTCGACGCCCTCACGCTCGGCGGCGGAGCGGGCCTTACCGTCGGGACGGACGCCAAAGCCGATGATGATGGCGTTGGAGGCGTCGGCCAGGACGACGTCGGTCTCGTTGATGGCACCAACGGCGGAGTGGATCGTGTTGATGCGAACCTCGGACTGATCCATCTTGTCGAGCGAATCCTGAAGGGCCTCGATGGAACCCTGGACGTCGGCCTTGATGATCAGGTTGAGCTCCTTGACTTCGGCGTCGGCAATGGTCTCGAAGAGGTTCTCGAGCGTGACGTGCTTGACGCGGCTCTGCTCCTCGATACGGGCCTTGAGCGAACGCTCGTCGGCAAGGGCGCGAGCCTCGCGCTCGTCCTCGAACACACGGAACTCGTCACCGGCGTTGGGCACGGACTGCAGGCCCAGGATCTCAACGGCGTCGGAGGGACCGGCCTCGGTGACGGCGCGGCCCTTGGGGTCGAGCATGGCGCGGACGCGGCCGTAGGTGAGGCCGGCGACAAGCGTATCGCCCACGTGCAGGGTACCGCGGGTCACGAGCACAGTAGCGACCGAGCCGCGGCCCTTGTCGAGCTTGGCCTCGAGGACGTTGCCGGAGGCAAAGGTGTCCGGATTGGCCTTGAGCTCGAGCACATCTGCCTGGAGCAGCACGGTCTCGAGCAGATCGTCGATACCGATCTTCTGCTTGGCCGAGATGTTGACGAACATGTTCTGTCCGCCCCACTCCTCGGGGATGACGCCGTACTCGGTGAGCTCCTGACGCACACGGTCGGGGTTGGCGCCGGGCTTATCGATCTTGTTGACGGCGACAACGATGGGTACGCCGGCGGCCTTGGCGTGGTTGATCGACTCGACCGTCTGGGGCATGACACCGTCGTCGGCAGCCACGATCAGAATGACGATGTCGGTCACCTTGGCGCCACGGGCACGCATAGCCGTAAAGGTGGCGTGACCGGGGGTATCGATGAAGGTGATCTTGCGGTCGTTGATCATGACCTGCGAAGCACCGATGGCCTGCGTAATGCCGCCCGCCTCGCCGGCAGCAACGCCGGTGTGACGGATGGCGTCGAGCAGCGACGTCTTGCCGTGGTCGACGTGGCCCATGACGGTGACGACCGGTGCGCGCGGCTTAAGGTCGGCGGGATCGTCGTAGAACGAGAAGGTGTTCTCCTCCTCGGGGGTGATGATCTTGATCTGACGACCCAAGTCGTCGGCAACGAGCTCGACGAGGTCGTCGGACATGGACTGCGTCATGGTGAGCGGCGTACCCAGCAGGAACAGGCGCTTGATGATGTCGTTGGCCGGAACGTCGAGCGCCTCGGCGAGCTCCTGGACGGTAACGCCCTGGGAAACCTTGATGGCGTCGAGCTCCTCGGGGTTCACGCCCTGGGCCAATGCCTCCTCGATCTTGCGCTCCTCCTGAGCCTTGGCAGCCTCGCGCTCACGCTTCTCCTTGCGCTTCTTGCGGCGACCGGTGGACTCACGAGAGGCCTCCTCGACGGCAGCACGAGCCTCCTCGAGCACCTTCTCGCGGCTGTACTCCTCGGCCTCACGAGCCATGCGGCTGTAGTGGTCCTCTTCGTTGTTGTGACCGCCCTTGCGCTTCTTGCCCTTGCCCTGCTTATCGGGGTTGGGGAAGTCCATGCCGGCAGCGACGTTGTTGCTGGCGTTGGTGCGATGGCTGTGCGGACGGCTCTCGGAGGCGTTGCGCTCGGAGTTGTTGTCGGAGGCGTTACGATCGTTACGGCGGCCACCGCGGCGGTCATTGTTGCCGCCACGACGGTTACCGCGCTCGGCGGCGCGCTCGGCCTTGGCCTTGTCCTCGGCGTCCTTCTTCTCCTTGAGCACGGTCTCCTGTGCGGCGATCTGGTCGAGCAGCGAACGGAAGCGCGAACCGGAGTCGGAAGCGGGAACGGCGCGGCGCTGGGCCTCGCGGGCAGCCTCCTCCTTCTCGCGAGCAAGGCGCTCCTGCTCGGCCTTCTTCTTGGCCTCGGCCTCGGCGCGGGCGGCCTCCTCGGCAGCCTGGGCTGCGGCAAACTGGCGGCGCTCCTCCTCGCGTGCCTTCTCGGCGGCGATGCGCTCACGCTCGGCCTCGGCGGCGCGTGCGGCCTCCTCGGCGGCAGCTGCCTGCTCCTCGGCCTGCTTGGCGGCCTCGACTTCCTGAGCGCGGGCCTCGATCACCGAGGCGAGCTGCTTGCGGACCATGGCGACATAGGCGTCCTCCAAGGTGGAGGAAGCGGACTTAGCGGGAATCTTCATATCGGCGAGATGACCCATCAGTTCCTTGGAGGTCATGCCGAACTCTTTGGCCAGGGTGGACACACGGACTTTTGCCATATGACTTCACCTACCCTTTCTGGCACCTTGGGTGCCTAGAGACTGAACGAGCGTGGGAGACGCGCCGGGACCCGCCCGGCGCGACCGCGCGCTAGATCAGGTCCTCCGCATCATCGAAGGCGTCGGTGTCGTGGACACCGCAGAAACGGGAGCCGGGACGGGCTTGGTTGCGGCACTGGATGCCGTCCTCGGACACGTACTCGCAGCGGCGAACGTCCTCGTCCTCCTCGTCACCGATCAGGTCGGCGGCGGGCTCCTCGTGAACGGGAACGTTCTTGAGGATGTCGGCGGCAAGCGTCTCGGACTTGATGTCGATGTGCCAGCCGGTCAGGCGCGCGGCGAGGCGGGCGTTCTGGCCCTCCTTGCCGATGGCGAGGGACAGCTGGTCGTCGGGGACGATGACGCCGGCGTAGGCCTTCTCCTCGTCGATGAGGACGCGGGTGACCTTAGCGGGCGACAGGGCGTTGGCGACGTAGACGGCAGGATCGGCATCCCACAGGATGACGTCGACGCGCTCGCCACGGAGCTCGCCCACGACAGCGCGAACACGGCTGCCCTTGGGGCCGACGCAGGCACCCACGGGATCCAGACGGTCGTCAAGCGAGTGGACGGCGACCTTGGAGCGCTGGCCGGGCTCGCGGGCGATCGACTTGATCTGGACGGTGCCCTCATAGATCTCGGGCACCTCCTGCTCAAACAGACGACGCATGAGCTCGGGGTGGGTACGGGAGATGACAATCGGCGGACGGCTGTGCTCGCCGCGAACCGGCTGCAGGTTGGAGTTGGGGTCGCGAACGTCGATGATCACGGCCTTGATGTGCTGGTTGTGCAGGTAGCGCTCGCCCATCGGACGCTCGTTGCGCTCGTTCTCATAACGGCGCTGATCGAAGTGCGGCAGCTCGGCCTCGACGCCCTCGCGGATCTTGACGATCGTGAAGTCGGGCGTGGACTGCAGCACGGTGCCGCTGATGAGGTCACCGATGCGGCCGGAGAACTCCTCGTAGATCTGCTCGCGGGCGGAGTTGCGCACGATGGCGTTGATCTCTGCCTTGGCGTGCTGGGCGGCGATGCGGCTCGTGTTCTTGGGGGTGACGTCGATCTCCTCGAACTCGGTGAAGTTGCCCTCCTCGTCCATGGAATCGTCGATCGGCTCCAGGCGGTAGACATAGATCTTGCCGGTGGTGCGGTCGATGGTCACCTTGGCGCCCCACTCAAGATGCAGGATCTCGGCGTAGCTCTTGGCGAGCGACTGCTCCAGGCGGTCGATCAGGTAGAGCTGGTCGATGTGCTTCTCCTGGCAAAGCTCCATCAGGGCGGACATCATGTCGGATGCTGCCATCTTACTTTCCTTCCTTCGCGGGCTTGAAGTCGTAGGTGGGCTTCAACTTGCACTTTTTAACATCAGAGAAATCGAGGGTAACGGACTCGCCGTCCTCGAGCTCGAGGGTCACGTTCGTCTCGGTCGCGGCGGCAATCTTGCCGGTGTACTTGCGACGGCCCTCGGTGGCGGTGGAGGTGAGCTCGCAGTTCTCGCCCACAAAGCGGGCAAAGTCGCACGGGCGGCGCAGCGGGCGCGCCATGCCCGGGCTCGACACCTCGAGCGTGTAGCTCGAAGAGATGGGATCGAGCTCCTCAATCACATCGCCGACCCACTTGGTGTTGGCCGTGACGTCGTTGAGCGACAGGCTCTGACCCTCGGCACCCTCGATACGCACGCGCACGCAGGGGGCCTTGGTGGCACCCACGAGCTCGACGTCGACGATGTCGACATCGTACTGGGGAGCGACGGCCTCGAGCGCGTCGATGATCGCCTGCTCGGTCTTGGTCTTGACCATTGCGGCACCTCCATCCATACAAAAAAGAAGCGGGGCCGAAACCCCACTTCTTTCAATTACAACTTCATTTGCAAGCAAACTATACCAATACCTGCACAAACGTGCAACCACAACACAAACCCGCAGGTCAGCGTGAGCACAGGTTCTCCACAAGAAATGGATAATTGCGTGTTGTCGCAAGTGTCCTTAACCAAAAAGAGGGGCGACTCCCTACGGAATCGCCCCTCGCTTTTTGATGTCAGCTATGCGCGCAGCGCTTACTTGACCACCAGGTTAACCAGCTTGCCGGGCACGCAGATGGCCTTGACAACGGTCTTGCCCTCGGTCCACTTGGCGACAGCGGCCTCGGCGGCAGCCTGCATCTCCTCGTTGGAGGCATCGCGGGCTACGTCGATGCGGCCACGAACCTTGCCGAGCACCTGCACGACAATCTGCACCGTGTCCTCGATGGACTCGGCCAGGTCGAACTCGGGCCAGGCGGCGGTGTAGGCGTTGCCCTCGCAGCCGAGGGCCTCGTGCCACAGTTCATCGGCCCAGAACGGGCAGATGGGGGCAAGGACGCTCACGATGTCCTTAGCGACGCCGTAGCACAGGGCCTTGTCGCGCGCGGCACCCTCGGTGGCGTTGAGGTAGGCGCTCGCCGCGTTGACGAGCTCCATGACGGCCGAGATCGCGGTGTTGAACTGGCCGCGGTCAAAGTCCTCGGTGCACTTGGCGATAGTGCGGTGACGCTCGCGATAGAGCTTGAGGGCCATCTCGTCGAGCACGGACTTGTCGAAGGCAACGTTGGCGTCGCCGGACTGGACGAGCTGCCACACGATGCGCCAGGCGCGCTTGATGAAGCGGTTAGCGCCCTCAACGGCCTTGGGATCCCAGTCGAAGTCCTTCTCGGGCGGGGCGATAAACAGGATCGCCAGACGCATGGTGTCGGCGCCGTAGGGCTCGATGACCGAGCTCGGGGGCACGACATTGCCCTTGGACTTGGACATGGTGTCGCCGTTCTCGTCCTTGACCATGCCCTGGCACAGCAGGTTGGTGAAGGGCTCGTCCACGCTCAGCAGGCCCAGGTCGCGCAGCGCCTTGGTAAAGAAGCGGCTGTAGAGCAGGTGCAGGATGGCGTGCTCGATGCCGCCGATGTAGTTATCGACGGGCATCCAACGGTCGGCGGCTTCGCGGGAAAAGGGCAGCTCGGTGTTGTGCGGGTCGGTATATCGCAGGTAATACCAGCTGGAGCAGGTAAAGGTGTCCATGGTATCGGTCTCGCGCTTGGCCGGGCGGCCGCAGACCGGGCAGGTGGTCTCGTAGAACTCCTTGCACTCGGCGAGGGTCTCGCCGGCGCCCAGGTCAAGGTTCTCGGGCAGCGTTACCGGCAGCTGGTCCTCGGGCACGGGCACGATGCCGCAGTGCTCGCAGTGGATGGCCGGGATGGGGTTGCCCCAATAGCGCTGGCGGGAAATGAGCCAGTCGCGCAGACGGAACTCGACCTTACGACGACCGCAGCCCATGGCCTCGAGGTCGGCCACGATCGCAGCCTCGCCCTCGGAGTGCTTGCCGCCGCGCATACCGGTGTACTTGCCGGACTGGACGAGCGTACCCTCGGCGGCATGGGCGCAATCCCAGTCGACGGTCTCGGCATGGAAGGTATCGATGGTCTCGCCGCTGGCCTCGACGGCAGCGCGGTCGTCATCGTCCAGGATGATCGGCACGATCGGCAGGTCGTACTTGCGGGCAAACTCAAAGTCGCGCTGGTCGCCGCAGGGAACGGCCATGACGGCGCCGGTGCCGTAGTCGGCAACGACGTAGTCGGCAACCCACACGGGAACCTTCTCGCCGTTGACGGGGTTCACCACGTAGCGGCCGGTAAAGGCACCGTGCTTCTCGAGGATGCCCTGGGCACGCTCGACGGCAGAGATGTGCTTGGAGTCCTCAACGATCTTGGTGACGGCCTCCTCGTACTCCGTGCCCTCGACGAGCTCGTGCAGGCGAGCGTACTCGGGAGCCAGGACAAAGAAGGAGACACCGAAGAGCGTATCGGCACGCGTGGTGAAGACGGTGATCTTGCCCTCGTCGCCCTCGATGGGCTCGCCATCGGCGTCGCACAGGGTAAAGTCGACCTCGGCGCCCTCGGAGCGGCCGATCCAATTGGCCTGCATCTGCTTGACGCGCTCGGGCCAGCCGGGGAGTTTCTCCAGGTCGTCGAGAAGCTCCTGGGAGTACTCGGTGATCTTGTAGTACCACTGCACAAGGTCGCGCTTCTCGGGCTCGGTGCCGCAACGCCAGCACTTGCCCTCGGTCACCTGCTCGTTGGCAAGAACGGTCTTGCAGGTGGGGCACCAGTTAACCGGGTTCTTCTTGCGGTAGACCAGGCCCTTTTCCCACATCTTCTCAAAGATCCACTGACCCCAGCGATAATAGTCGGGGCTGCAGGTCTTAACGGTGCGATCCAAGTCGTAGGAGAAGCCCATGCGCTTCATCGTGGCGAGCGCCTGGTCCATGTTCTTATACGTCCAGGCGGCAGCCTGCGTGTTGTGCTTGATGGCGGCGTTCTCGGCGGGCAGGCCAAAGGCATCGAAGCCGATGGGGTGCAGCACGTCGTAGCCGCGCATGCGGGCCTGACGGGCCATGGCGTCGCCGATGGTGTAGTTGCGCGCGTGGCCCATGTGCAGGTCGCCCGACGGATACGGGAACATCTCGAGCACATACTTTTTAGGCTTGCTGTCATCGGTGTCGACGGCAAAGAGGTTGGAGTCCTCCCAGGCCTTCATCCACTTGGACTCAATGGCCTGCGCGTCGTAGGCAGGGATCTCGTCCTTATGATCTGTGCAATCGCACATATCAGCTCCTTTAATCTTAGCTGGGGTCGGTCGGCTTAGCTTTATTCGCTACTGCGGACAGTCCTGCGCAAGACGAAGAGCACATTAAGTGCTCTTCTTTGCGTGCGGAACTTGCAGCGAACAAAGCTAAGCCGCCCGACCCTAAGGTTAACTCGCATGATGATAGCAAATACGACAAGCGAGATGCCTGCGACTTGCAGGCATCTCGCTTTATCTAAATAACGTGGTTGGGAATCAACCTTTGTCTGAAACTCGTTCTAGCACGAACGGGTTTTCCAGGTGCCGCAGATTGCCGTGAAAGAGGAGCGCCGCGTACTTAGGTACGCAAGCGACGGTTTGAACGGCAAGGTGCGGTGCCTGGGAAAGCCGCTTAGCGGTAGCTGACGCTTTGCTGGGAGTCCTTGACGACTACGTCGTGGGCTCCGCCTTCGACGATGGAGGTGGAGCTTACCAGGGTCAGGCGTGCCTTTTCCTGGAGCTCGGGGATCGAGAGGGCACCGCAGTTGCACATCGTGGACTTGACCTTGTAGAGCGTGCCGCCCACGCCGTCCTTGAGGGAACCGGCGTAGGGAACGTAGGAGTCGACGCCCTCGACGAAGCTGAGCTTCGCGGCGCCGCCCAGGTCGTAGCGCTGCCAGTTACGGGCACGCGCAGAGCCCTCGCCCCAGTACTCCTTCATGTACTGGCCGTTGACGTTAACACGCTCGGTCGGGCTCTCGTCAAAGCGGGCGAAGTAGCGGCCCAGCATCATAAAGTCGGCACCCATGGCAAGGGCGAGCGTCATGTGGTAGTCGTAGACGATACCGCCGTCGGAGCACACGGGCACGTAGACGCCGGTCTCCTCGTAGTACTCGTCGCGAGCGCGGCAGACATCGATCAGCGCGGTGGCCTGACCACGGCCGATACCCTTGGTCTCGCGGGTAATGCAGATGGAGCCGCCGCCGATACCGACCTTGATGAAGTCGGCACCGCAGTCGGCCAAAAAGCGGAAGCCCTCGGCGTCGACGACGTTACCGGCACCGACCTTGACGTCCTCGCCGTAGTTAGCGCGGATCCACTCGATGGTGCGCTTCTGCCACTCGCTGAAGCCCTCGGAAGAGTCAATGCACAGGACGTCGGCACCGGCCTCGATAAGCAGCGGCACGCGCTCGGCATAGTCGCGGGTGTTGATACCGGCGCCGACCATGTAGCGCTTATCGCCGTCGAGCAGCTCGTTGGGGTTGGTCTTGTGGCTGTCGTAATCCTTGCGGAAGACGATGCCCATGAGGTGATCGTTGTCGTCGACAATGGGCAGAGCGTTGAGCTTGTTGTCCCAGATGACGTCGTTGGCAACCTTGAGGCTGATGTTCTTGTCGCCCACGATGAGCTGCTCGCGCGGGGTCATGAACTCGGAGACCTTCTTCTGGTGGTCATCGCGGCTGGGGCGATAGTCACGGCTGGTGACGATGCCCAGGAGCTTGCCCTTGGGAGTGCCATCGTCGGTGACCGGCATGGTGGAGTGGCCGGTCTTCTCCTTGAGCTCGATGACCTGCTCCATGGTCATGTCGGGGGTCAGCGTGGAATCGGACTGAACGAAACCAGCCTTGTGATCCTTAACGGCCTTAACCATAGCAGCCTCGGACTCGGGGGTCTGAGAACCGTAAATGAAGGACAGGCCACCCTCGGTAGCGAGCGCGACGCCCATGTCGACGCCCGAGACGGACTGCATGATGGCGGAAACCATGGGGATGTTCAGGGTGATTGCCGGCTTCTCACCGCGCTTGAAGCGGGTTAGCGGCGTCTTAAGAGAGACGTTGTTGGGGATGCACTGCGAGGACGAGTAACCAGGAACCAGCAGATACTCCGAAAACGTGTGGGACTCACCGGGAAAGAACGTAGCCATGTTTCTCCTTTTTCCATGCGACCGGTCGGCTGCAGGCCTCGTAGGACCCAGCCCAACCTTGGGCGCCCAATACTGGGGAAGTATCTTAACGCACTTTGACTGCTACAATGCATGATTTAAGAAGAGCACACGAGGGTTTGACGCAGGCTTTGCGTTTGCCCAGCAAACACTTTAGCGGGGAGACGTGGAGCGTATGAAGTACAAGACGACGGCAAAGTTGGTCATTCAAGCGTGCGACAAAGACCTACCGGGCGTGTTCGGCCACGGCTGCGTCTTGCTGCTGCAGGGTATTGCTCACGAACACTCGCTCAACCGTGCCGCCAAGAGCATGGGCATGGCGTATTCCAAGGCCTGGCGCATCGTAAACGAGGCCGAAGGCCAGCTGGGCTGCAAGCTCATCGAGCGCGACGGAGCCCGCGGATCATCGCTCACCCCCGCCGGCGAGCGCGCCATAGCGGCCTACGAGGAGCTGCAGGCCGACATCAACAACGTCATCGCCACCAAAGCCAACGACCTCATCGCCAGCATCAATGCAGAGTAGTCCTTTTGGGACTGAATTGTTGTCCACCGTGCCCTCGGATTGAGGCTCGTGCCACAAAACGGGCCCATCTACTACGTTTAGCTGAATACCCTCGACCATACCGGACATTATGAAAATAAAACCGCTGGTAGACAGCTTGGCAATTTTCGAAATAGGCGGGTATGGTCGACCCCTATGGCTTAAACGTAGTAAATAGGCCGTTTTCGTGACACACACCCCGATTAGTTACTTTCGGAGCGCGTTGTCCAGGGTGGACGCTACAACCAGGGGGTCGTCGGTACCGGCGAAGAGGCGAATGGTGCTCCCCTGCTTGCCGCGCGGAGCAGAGAGTCGCGTCGTTGCGCCGCCGGCGGGCGATGTGCGAAACTCCCCCGGCAAAGCATCGAACAAATCGCCCGCACTGCGCTCGATAAGGTCAAACTCAACTGCCGGACCAAAGCCGTGCTCGAGGATTCCAGTTGCAACCGCATGGTCGGGATGCGAGCTCAGTCCAGGATAGCGCACGGCGTGCACCATCTCATTGGCAGCCAAGTACTCGGCCAGCGCACGTGCGCGGTCGAAATGTGCCTGCATGCGGGCATCGAGCGAGTCCAGCCCGCGCTCCAGCACACCGGCCTCATCAGCAGGCAAATCAAGTTTGACCAAGCCACAGCCCTCAAGCAGAGCATGCGCGCACTCGGCAGCAGCATCCACACGATGGCGCTTGAGCTGCGAGCGCGCGACCGATATGGCAACCAACTTGTGCGGAGCCTCACCGGCGCACACGCGGTCAAGTGCCTCGAGCGACAGCACGGCACCCAAGCGCAACGGATCGCACCCAAAGACACCAGCCACGGTGTTATCCACCACGAGCAGCGCATGAGCCTCACGCGCGGCACGTCCTAACGCGCGCAGATCGGGCACGCGCAATCCAAACCCGCCAATAGAGTTGACGAACCACCACAGGTGCGGCCCCTCGACCTCAAACGAAGCATCAAAGCCCTCGGACGCAGCAGTAAACGCCGCAACCGACGGCTCCTCCACCATAGCCACGTCGCAGCACTCAAAGCCGCGCGCAAACGCATCGGCAAAGTCATCGGCAAACGCAACCAGGCGATCGCCGGGACGTACAATCCCCAACAGAGACAGCGCCGCCGGCACATGCGGCGCTGCAGCAAGACGCGCCTCACGCGCGCCGGCCCTTGCAGCCCAGGCCTCTTCTAGCTGCTGTACGTCCACGCGGCACCGTCCCTTCATAAGCAAAAAACCCACGATGCGGGTGTTCCCCGCATCGTGGGCAACGGCTGCAGTATAGCGCCGATAGGCGACGAAACGCCTAGATGCTGAGCGTGTGATAGGTCACGCTCGCACCCGGAGCGTCAACGGTCACGCCATAGGCCTCGGGTGGCCAAAAGCGTCTGCAACGTCGAGCATCTCAAAGTTGGCATCCCAGCTGTCAAAGATACGATGCACCAACACCGCGAGTTCCTCGGCACACAGCAGGGGAAACGGCGCATCTGCCGCACCCTGAAGCGCGACCGACCCGCCCGAGCATGCCTCGAACAACGGCATCAAAAATGGGTCGGTTAATGCCGGCGATGCGGTATACAGATACGGCACGCGCAGGACTTTGGCTTGGATGCCGTCGCGCGATGCATAGTAACGGCACAGGTCGTTGGCAGCGCGGGCGATAATGCCCTTGCCCGTCTGGGCCCCACTGGCGGCCGTGGCGTCGTCGTCACATCCGCCAGTGGTGCCCTCTGCACCCGCGGGCCCCGCAATAAACAGCAGCTGCACATTGCGTCCCATACAGGCACGAAACACCGAGCGCAGCAGCCCAATGTCGCCAAAAGTCACGGTATGCGGGGTGAGGTAGGTAGAAAGGTAGACCACGCGCTCAAACTCGTAGGCCTGGTCCAGGTGCTGGAGGAGCTCTTTCCACGAAGCATGGGGCGACGACTCATCGCGGCGCGCGTCCTGCGCGGCTACGACCTACACATGGTCGCCGGGGAACGCCTTGGAGCAAAAGTCATCGTCAACATATGCGGTGTTGCCAACAACCAGCACTTCCACGGCGTTCCCCCTCCCCAAAAATCTACTTTTGCCATAGTCAAACATGCGTATTGTACGCTGTAAAAGCGAGCCAAGGCGCCTTTAAGGCTGTTTTAAGAACTTTTTAGAGGATGTGAGAGCGGCAACTCATTCGACTTAGATTCATCGAGGAAATGCTATTCGCTCTGAAAAGGCACATCGCAATCTGCTGACAGCTCTGCAGGGAGAATGGCAGGCGATGCACATTGCTCTCGCACAGAATCATCAGATGAAAGAAACGGCAACTCTTTGGAATGGCTGGCGATAACCTGCGGAACGATTTTGATACCCAAAGCAAGCTCGAACCTAGCGATCGTCTTCAGCGTCATATTGGGCTGAGAATTCAACAGCTTCGAAAGCGACTGAAGGCTCACGCCCATACGCTTTGCCAAATCGCTTTTGCTTAAACCCAGACGCTTCATCTCGCGATGAACAATAAACTCGATATCTAGCGCGTGTTCATAAGCGCGTGTTTCGCTGGTTTCTGTATCGGCGTAAAAATCAGATAAATCTACTTTATTCATTGTGTTCTCCGTTTCGAAAGCCAAGTATAAAAGTCAAGGCTCAGATTCCAGAAGTTGACGTGCTATTCTGGCCGATCATTGTTCGAGCGGTTAATTTCCGCTTAGGGTCTGACAACATTTTCTGGAATTGAGAGTTGTCGGGAGAAGCCGTCAATTCCCAAAACGGTCGACCCTTGAGGTCTCTATATTCGACAAGATCATATCCTTCTGCCAAAGGGCACCTCCCATTTCTAGATGAACTTAACTTATAGGTTAAGTTCATCCATTTAAATACATATAACGAGGTCCAGACAAGATTCCTCTGCCCCAATCGATAAACAAACCAGTCGAGCTTATGCAAAATCCGGAAGTGTGCGGCATATTCTAGACACGTCAACCACACTGGATAGTGGCAACGCTTCTACCTGCGGGTTCTTTTCATGAAAAGGACGATGTGCTCGAGGGTTCCAAAATTTGCCGCATGCTTCCGTCGGGCGTTTCCGGAAGTGCGGTGAAAAACCGAGATCGACAGACCAGACCCCTGTTTTAGCCTTCCGCGACCTGCGGTTTTGTTGCCGAAATTCGGTTTATGCTCGGAGGTTTCCGATTTTTCCCCGCACTTCCGAAAAGCACCCTTAAACCGCGCGTCCCGAAGCGGAAAACCGCCGGATATTTGTTCTCCCCAAATGAGATCCTTGTTTTGCCTGGCCGAATCTTACATCCAAACAAAAAAAGAGGACCGACGCATCAACCCTCTTCAGGTGTCGCCCGAAGGCTTCCAGCGCAATTGATTTAATTCTAATCGATATCACTTGTTTGACCACGATCACGTCAACCAGTAGAAGCCGCCCATGCTCGATCATTCCATTGCCGGGATGGTGCTTGGCTAGTACGTCACACATTGCATACATGAAAAAAGGGCAACACTCTCAATTTGAAAGCGTCACCCTTAAAGCTCCCAAAGAGCTTTTGTATTGCAGGAAGATACTCTACACTATCTTCCCTTGATTGGCGGGTCGAAACAGACACCATTGTGATTTCAAGCAGAAAGCGTTATATTAAGTATGCATTTGCACGTGGTGTTCGCACTATACGCTCAGATGCCATAGTTTACAAAGATGGCCTTCTTCATAGACGCTAGGTGGGATTACTCACTAGTAGCCGATATGTCGAAGGCCTTCTTGTACTTAAGGAAATCATACATTCTAATAAGCCGTTTCAGCTCGCTATTACCGTGGATTATCTTGCGATCGTCCATGATGAGCGCCCTCAGATATTCAAGCAACTTATTTAGATCGATCTCATCTTCTTCAAGTAGCACAAGCTTTTTAAATGCTTCCTCAAAGCCTTCGTTAGCTATAACAGACTGAACCGAGTGTCTAATTCCCGAATGATGATAGCTACCTTTTGCCTTTCGTAGGCTGTTGTTTAGAAAAGCATCTAAATCCTTCTTCTCATCTATTTCCTTTAGCATCCTTGGATTAAGAACTTCCCCTGAATACGCGCTTAAATACTTATACATGGGCAAACCACCCGAGTTAGAAGCAAGCAGCGAAGGAAGGTATTCCTCGACGGCAAGCTTAGGAGCAACATGTTCGTCATCAAACACAACATCACGATATAGAAGTTCGGCTTTGACCATATGCCCGTGCCCTAAAGAAGCATTCGCAACACCGATACCCAGCACAAGATGCTGTCCCTCTGGAAGTCTCTCGAGGTCGCTAAAACTCGCTTCAACTACCAGAGAGTCATTCGGATCGCCCTCATCAGCCAAGGCGTAGATGCTCCTGCGAAGCTCACGAATGATCCTGGGCGAGAAGGAGCATTTGGATTGTCCAATTGCTTCATACACTGCACCAAAATCGTTCGTCCTAATCTCGGTCATGCTTATCTCGCCAATACCTGGAAAGGTAAACGAATGAGTTGAGGTTGCGTTTTCTCCCCTAGTAAGGAAGATAAAGCGCTTTCTAAGCAACGCAAGATTGTTAGAACCGAGGCAGCGCGAAATCGACATGAGGATAGCTTGGATATCGGGGTCGTTAAGGGAATAACCGATAAAAATAATTGGGTATTCCATAAAAATAGTTAACAACTTGGCAGCCAAGTAATCCTGTGTTTCGGCGAGTTTTGCGTAATCTGCCTCCTCAAGAACCATAGATTCAGGATTATCCATAGAACCGTGGATCTTATAGATTTCACCCATTTCAAAAGTTCTGTGAAAGACGAGATCGTCTTGGCCAACAAAAACTTTAAACTCGGGAAATAGCGACTCCAGGAGACAGTCATAGTTGGTTGTTATAACTCCAGAGATACGCCGCCTGCCAACCTCTCTCAAGATATCAAGCTCATGCGTCATATATTCAGGTTTGAACGAGGATAACCTCTCGGCCGCCATGATCTTTAAAATAGATTTACGCTGACGAATGTCCTCTACATGATCGTTTCTAAAAGAAGCGAAGCGAGGGTCCTCAAGAACAGCTATGCGCATATCCTTATCAAGCATCGTCGCGGCAGAGGGCAATGCGCTATTGTCAGACTCATCTGGACAACGTGCCAGGTACGAGTCAAGCCGAAAGGGATCATCGGAAAGACGGGAACAGAGGTGCCTTAACAAACCAACCCAATCGTCGGTACCCATGTATCTACGGGAAAAGCCCGAGCCGACGAATAAATATGGGCTACGCCCCACCCCATTTATCAAACGTACAACGCTTTCTACAATGTCATCTCTTCCGACTTCCATCTAGCGCCTCCAAACAAGCTACTTCCATAAGTATAGAACATATGTTTGGATTTTACTAGAATTGCAAGACTTCATCGGAGACAAAGCTGCTCGACCTTGATTCTCATCTTCATTGCAACAGCCTCAGGACTCAGC
>NZ_QSFR01000050.1:0-1033 GCF_003467925.1 Collinsella sp. AM43-1
AGTAGTTCATCTGGTGGTAGTAGCGACGCGTGGTGAGCGGGTGGTTGCGGACGTGCTCGAGATGGCAGCTCAGGCGCTCGGTGATGGTGTAGGTGACCATCGGGGAGACGATCTTGCGGAACTCGGGGTCGCTGAACGGCAGCTCGACCTCGGCGGTGTCGAACTTGTTCACGCGGACATGGACGCCCTTCTCGTCGGCGAGCATGTGAGTGAAGTTGTCCACGCGGTCCATGAGCTTACGGGTGTCGTCCTCGCCGTAGAGCATGATGAGGCTCGTGCCCTCCTCGCACAGCTCGATGGTGCCGTGGAAGAACTCGGCGGCGTGGATGGACTTGGTCTTGATCCACTGCATCTCCTCGAGGATGCACATGGCGTAGTCGTAGGCCTCGCCCCAGAGCATGCCGGAGCCGATCACCATGTGGTAGTCGGTGTCCTTGAAGTCCTCGGCCATGGCGGCGCAGCGCTCGTCCTGGGCGTCCTTGGCCTTGATGAGGTACGGGGCGATGTTGCCGAACTCCTCCATGAAGGTGTCGTACTTGGGGAAGGCGCCGGCGTTCTTGAGGAAGCGGGCGACCAGCGTGATCTGGTAGGTGTAGATGGCCTCGCACAGAACGTCGTCCTCGGCGAAGCTGAAGAACTTGTAGTCGGCGTACTCGGTGGCCGGAGTGTTGTCGTTGGAGACATACATCAGCGTGCGGGCGCCCTGCTCCTGGCAGAACTTGGCGGCCTCGATGATCTCGGGGGTGGTGCCGGTACGGGTGGAGAAGACGCAGACCGAGTCCTTGTTGAAGGCCTTGGGCGGGCACGCGAGGAACTCAGCGGCGATCTCGCAGTGGACGTCGACGTCGGCCGTGGTGGTCTCGACCCAATACTTCATCGGGAGCGTGTGGGCCCAGGTGCCGCCGCAGCCGATGAAGAAGATGTTGGAATAGCCCTGCTCGCAGACCTCGTCCACGGCAGCCTCAATCTGAGGACGGAGAGCGAGGGCATCGCTCACAACCTTCTCGTAACGAGGCTCATCGAAATTGAACAT
>NZ_QSFR01000051.1:0-955 GCF_003467925.1 Collinsella sp. AM43-1
TGAGTCCTGAGGCTGTTGCAATGAAGATGAGAATCAAGGCTGAATACTCGTGTCACTTTAATTCACCAAGATATTCTACAGTTTCAATTCCCTAACAAACAGAGGTATAAAATTGTTGGGAATATTCCTTACCATTTAAGCACACAAATTATTAAAAAAGTGGTTTTTGAAAGCCATGCGTCTGACATCTATCTGATTGTTGAAGAAGGATTCTACAAGCGTACCTTGGATATTCACCGAACACTAGGGTTGCTCTTGCACACTCAAGTCTCGATTCAGCAATTGCTTAAGCTGCCAGCGGAATGCTTTCATCCTAAACCAAAAGTAAACAGTGTCTTAATAAAACTTACCCGCCATACCACAGATGTTCCAGATAAATATTGGAAGCTATATACGTACTTTGTTTCAAAATGGGTCAATCGAGAATATCGTCAACTGTTTACTAAAAATCAGTTTCATCAAGCAATGAAACACGCCAAAGTAAACAATTTAAGTACCGTTACTTATGAGCAAGTATTGTCTATTTTTAATAGTTATCTATTATTTAACGGGAGGAAATAATTCTATGAGTCGCTTTTGTAAATTTGGAAAGTTACACGTTACTAAAGGGAATGTAGATAAATTATTAGGTATACTACTGACAGCTTCCAAGGAGCTAAAGAGGTCCCTAGCGCCTACGGGGAATTTGTATCGATAAGGGGTACAAATTCCCACTAAGCGCTCGGGACCCCTTGTAGGAAAATGTCCTAAGTGTGGCAACAATATTGTATTAAAAAAATCGTTTTATGGTTGTTCAAATTATCCTGAATGTACCTTCACTTTAGCTGAACATTTTAGAAAGAAAAAACTCACCAAAACAAATGTAAAAGAATTACTAGAGGGAAAAGAAACCCTGGTAAAAGGAATCAAAACGAGGTTGATTTTCAATCTCAACGCAACAGCCTGAACGGGCCCC
>NZ_QSFR01000052.1:0-657 GCF_003467925.1 Collinsella sp. AM43-1
CCGAGAGCAGGGCGCCCAAATCGGCTTGGATCGCCTCTGCCTTGCTTCCAAGCTGCAGCGGAGCCGAGTCGCCCGAGATGTTTACGCTCAAAAGGTGCGCATCCGGCAGCTTCGCGGTCATGCTCCAGAACGGGAGCGTGATGATGCCGGGGGTCATCTCGCCCACGCCGAGCTCCAACAACAGCACGCGGCGATCGCTGCGCTCGCGCACGAAGCGCTCGTATCGTCCGAGGCTCTCGCGCCAGGCCGCACCCTGCAGAAACGTGTCATCGCGCACCCACGGCACAAGCTGCCAGCCGCAATGCGGGCATCGGGGGATATCCTCGCTGAGGACCTCGAACCCCGCCATGCCCGCGAGCATGCGCTCGACGTAGGGGCTCGCGTCGAAGAGCTCGTCACAGCATGGCTGCTTGCACTGAAGGTGCGCGAAGCTTCCCTGATAGTTACAGGTTCTCTCGTCGGGAAACGTCTTCTCGACTTGGGTGTCTACATTGGTGCTCAGGATGAAGTAATCCTTATGGCCGATGAGGGACCGTAGGTCGAGATAGGGCTGCGAGGTCGGCTCGCGCAGCATGAAATCGATATATCGCGCGTAGTATGCCCATTGCTGCTCGAGGCTGGGGTAGAGGTGGTAGAAGCCGTCGAAAAGGCTCTTGA
>NZ_QSFR01000053.1:0-532 GCF_003467925.1 Collinsella sp. AM43-1
ACTTGAAGAAGGGGGAGGCCTCGCGGCCTCCCCCTTTTTTGCGTTATATAAGCTGACATTTGCCCTATCTGTTTCAGGAGTGCTCGGATTGTCTTTAG
This sequence comes from Collinsella sp. AM43-1, assembly GCF_003467925.1. Lineage (NCBI taxonomy): Bacteria > Bacillati > Actinomycetota > Coriobacteriia > Coriobacteriales > Coriobacteriaceae > Collinsella > Collinsella sp. AM43-1. The sequence continues at coordinate 99 of NZ_QSFR01000053.1, forward strand.
TCGAGGGCATCGTTGCCGTCCGCGGTGAGGTAGAGCCGATCTTCTTGCTTATGTCGCTTTCTGGTGGCGCTCAGTCGGCTCCAGGGTTCTGTCGTCACGTTTATCCGGACGGATCTTATGCTCCTTATTTCCAGTAAATCAGTTAAGGGGTATTGTTTCAATTAAATACACTCCGCCAGCGGGGGCTCTGTCTAATTAGTGATAGAGCCCCCGCTGGTGTTTTATAGGTTTGTTAACGTTGTCCTTCTATTTATGACGGGCTAACTAGCAGAGACCGACGAGGGTATAAAGATGCTATGTCTACAGTGGACAGCAAGATTCCCGAGGTCATACGGTCTGTCCATGGTTTATGACCAAATGTGTGACTCTGAGCAACTCGGAGCCAGCTAATTAATTTGTGAACAAAATATGGAGTGCGCGATTCCCGCCCCCGG